>JAAELK010000224.1 GCA_024226935.1 Desulfobacteraceae bacterium | reverse complement strand
TCCTGTAAGACCCATCTTTGCCAGGCTGCTTGGTCAAATTACCCCATCCCTCATTTGCTTTGTGGTCTTGAATAAAAACCTCCACTAACCATCTGAGAGGGCTCTGTTGCAAAAAATTAATGAGACCATAAATGTCCTTAGAATAGGGGTAGTGGAAGCGAGCGTGTTCTAAGCGGCAAAGTATGCTATAAGTGATTGAAATATCAGGAAAATTATTTTCCCATTTTTAAACACAAAATTATTGATTTTAAAGATTTCAATTACTGTGAATTCAATAGGTTACATGTCAGTTTGCCGTTCAGAGCAGCTTTGCTTCCACTACCCCATATAAGGCACTCAAAGTAAATGAGGTGGAAACTATACGACACATTAAAGTCCCATCAATAAATAAAACAGAATCTAATATGAATTAGATCATGGATAAAAATCAAAAGAGTCTATTGGCAACTTGAAAATAAAGGGGATGTTCAAAATTCTGTGTCAAAGTTTCTGATTTCAGATCGACCACAAAATAGGCAATTTGGGTTTTTTTGCCCAAAACCCCCGTATTGGTATCCTGGAGTATTTTTGGTCCCCTAGGATAGTTTTGACAAGGATAATACTTGACATCAGAAACCTCAATTATTTTTTGCAACAGAACCCTGTTACGCATTGATTTTTAAAGAAAAATCAAATCTAAACTATAATCGAACGTTCTTAGTTTTCAGTTTTATAACCTCAAACCGGTCGGATTATAGTTTATAAATATATTAATATTATAGCAAATTTTGACTTTTTAATTAAAAACCACTTGGAGATAGGCATCGATACTATATTCTCAACCTGTTTTTTCCTTCCAAAACTTCAGGAGATTGAAGCCTGTAAAATGGGAAGTAGGATTTCGGTGCTAAAGCTTATCTGTATCGACATTTGGTAAAATCCTGTGACGGATTTTACCAAATGTGCAACTACACCCATATTTCAGTTCTCATTTCCTTGCCAAGTACATCAAGCCTTGTTTGTCGGGCCTGTTTATTTTCCGGTGTTTGAGGGTTTTGTTTTTTCAAAAGTTCAAACTCTGCTCTTAATGGGGTTTGAAGCCCATCAGAACTGAAACGTACGCTAAGCCGTAACTGTCTAATATATTAACAGTTAATAGACATCAAAATTAAATGTCAAATCGTGTCTCTTTAATCGTTTAACACTATTTTGTAGACACTGGTGTCTATAACTCGATATTTTAGACATTGAACCGAGCTTTATTTCTCTTAACGTACGTTTTGGTTCCATTGGGCTTCAGACCCCTCTGCAAAGATTGTTGGGCAGAAGTTTGTAAAATAAAACGTTGCTGTGTGAAATTAAACCATGGAGTCTCGTTTAATTTCGACAAGTCGAAATTAAAGTTTTGAAGAGATTCAAAATCTTCTTTTGATACATGCCTTAACATTAAGAGAAAAATTAAAACAACCGAATGTAATGGTTTTTGGGGATTATCCCAAAATAGACAAATTGTATAAAATTGACTTATAATTTGTTCTTGATCTCGTAGTGTTAATTCAAAAATCTTCGCATTAAGTGCAAACAATTCTATATTGATATCTCCTGTTTTCAGGTGTGTTAACTTAAGCGGACTATACAAAAATGGGGCTATTTCATTGATATGATATCGATCAAATAAATATTTTGCAAAAATTTCATAGTTAGGAACTGTAAACTCATAAGTTTGATCAAAAAATCTATTTAAATAACGTGAAGAATCAAAACTACTGCCATAAACAGCCTTAATGGGGTTAATTGTCCAAAACCGCAAAATTTCCGACGACCCTATTCAAACCCTTACTGTGCCTGCATTTGAGGACCAAAATCTATTTCAAAATTCGACACCACTTTTTCTATAACTTCTTGAATATTAATGATATTTTGATTT
>JAAELK010000223.1 GCA_024226935.1 Desulfobacteraceae bacterium | reverse complement strand
TTCATGCTCCTTTATGTGTTTTTTGTTTATTACACATACGAGTGAAAATGTGTCTATTCTTTCAAAGAAAGATCATCAGTCAAATGCCATTTTGTTACGTACAAATTATCCTAATTTAAATTATCCAGGAGGGCCAAAATGTTCAAGGATACAAAAAATATATTCAACCAATTCCCCGGCAAAAAATTATTTTGACATATGCAAGGAATTGTGAATTTAGATAAAAAAAGAAAATACCCGCAGGATTATCCTACGAGGGCTAAATGATGATTGAATTGAAAATCAATTCATATAAATTGGGGCATAAATGCAAAATTTCCCATTATTTATCTTATTTATATTCAAATTCCATGGTGCCTAAGTTGCCAAAATCAGCCAGATATTTTCCGGGTTTTACAGGCATCATCTTTGTCAATGAGCCTGTAATTACGATATACCCTCTTTTTATCGTTCTGCCATTTGCCAGAACATTGTTCACAGTCCATTGAAGTGCTTTCCACTGGTCTCCAAGTGCATTTTTACCCATACCATTAGAAACCTCTTGACCATTGTAAAACAATTTAACATTGACCAGATTAAGATCCCAAGCTTTTACTGATAAGGCTTTACCAATCAATACCTGCCGGGCTGCCGCATTGGTTGCTATGATATCCAGCCCCCTTATTTCTTTCATTTTCGAATAATAAAGATCCGGCAATTCAATGACCGAAAACACTACATCCACAGCATTTTTTAGAGATTCAATATCTTTGACTGGCTCTGTAATATCCTTGCCAAATTTAAAACCTATCTCTGTTTCAATAAACAACAGGCCGTAATTTTTTTTGTAAAGTGTTCCAGGCCAGCGCAGCATGGATTTAAAAAGGGTTCCCCTGACAGGTTCGGACACACCGAACTTTTTCTGGGCAGGCCCCGCAGTCAATCCGGCCTTATACCCGATAATTGTTTCACCTCTGTTCTCCTGAGCCTTAACAAAACTATCCTGAATACCGTATGCCTGGCTGACGGTCAGGGCTTCAATTTCCTGGGATGCCATTGGATAAGGCTTTACAGATGTGAAGGCCGAACTGATTTTTTCAGCAACTGCCTCATACTGATCGGCCATGGCCGAAGCCACATTCAATAAGAATAGTGATAGTAAGCTGACCAATAATATTGATATTCTGATTTTTTTCATCTAATTTCTCCTATATTTGTTTTGTCCAAAAAAAATTGATCAAATTAGTAAAAGATATCAATATTAACGGGGCCTGATTCCGTATTATTTATATCAAACTGCTGAATTAAAAAATCGTAGGCTGCATTCAAATTTGCCCCGGCTTTGGAGGATAATTTTTCCTCAAATTGATCAAATTCATACCCCCGGATTCCCAGCAAATAAGCCTTTGTTGTGGCACAAAAAAGCGTCCTAGCCAAATAAAGAACACTTTGAGGTGCCAGGGAGTGGCTCAATAATGGCCCCATCCCACGGGGATGTAAAACCTGGAAAGAGTAAGGAATTTTTCCATCAATAACGGCATCCACAAAAATTACTATTTCATGCAAAGCCACATCATATGCATCTTCCACGGTGAGTTGATAATTGGATTCCAGAGTCAAAAAACCTGGTTTATTTACCCCAAGTTTTTCCACCAGAGCCGGACCTAATCCATCATCCTGGCGACCGGGATTTCCATAACCGATCAACAGAATTTTATTTTTTTCACTCATAACGCTGTACTCATGCCATCAATTTTATTATTGTTCGCATCATAAAGTTCCACTGTTAACGGCATCTGCCCCAAGGCGTGGGTTGCGCACGACAGACAGGGATCATAGGCTCGCACTGCAACTTCAAGATGGTTCAGCATGGCTTCCGTGATTTTGGGCTGCCCCGATAAATATTTTTTGGCAACCTTGGAAACAGCCAGATTCATGGCCTCATTATTATGGGTGGTGGAGACAATCAAATTACAAAAAGTAACCTGATCAGACTCATCAACCTTATAATGATGGATAAGGGTTCCCCTGGGGGCTTCAATGACGCCGACTCCCTCTTCTTGTCTTTCACCATGGGCAACCAGATCATCTCCCTGGAGATCCGGATCATTCAAGAGATCTTCAATTTTTTCCACACAATGAACAACCTCTATCATCCTTGCCCAGTGATAAGCAAGAGACATATGATTGGGTTTACCTCCTGTAACCCCTTTAAACTCCTGGAGGGCCTTATCGGCTTTTGGAGTGTCAATAAAACCGCAGGTGTTTAAACGGGACAAGGGCCCTACCCGATACCAACCGTCAAGATGCCCGCGCTTTTTAATAAAAGGAAATTTCATATAGGACCAAGAGCGAACCTCTTCCATCAGATGATCATAATATCTTTGATAATCAATCTGATTAAAAATTATATTACCCGAAGCATCGATGGCCCTTAAATTTCCATGGTAAAGATCAAGGGCTCCATCTTCCCGAACCATGGAAAGATGACTTGAATTAAAGTTAGCAAAACCTCCCACCTTTTCAAAATTGTCCCGGGTGAAATTTTTTGCCAGATCAAGAGCTGATAAAGACCAGGTCTTCATCTGTTCCATATCCTTGAGAAAAAAATCCCTTTCCCCGATACTCAGATTTTTATTAACGCCCCCTGGTATGGCGCCGGTGCCATGGATTTTTTTGCCTGCTGTGGCTTTGATGATCTCTTGTCCAAACTTGCGCATCATCACTGCCTGAACCGCAAGTTCAGGTTTTTCATCGATAATTCCCATCACATTCCTTTTCCTGGGATCAGCATCAAAACCGAACAAAAGGTCAGGTGAGCAAAGATGGAAAAAATGCAGGACATGACTCTGCATAATCTGACCGTAATGCATCAAACGCCTCATTTTTTCTGCTGTTGGGGTAAGTTTTTTAACACCCACAATAAGGTCCATGGCTTTGGAAGCTGCCAGATGATGGCTAACAGGACAGATCCCGCATAAACGCTGCACAATGACAGGGACTTCCCAATAAGGCCTGTTCTGGATAAAACGCTCAAAACCCCGAAACTCTACGATATGCAACCTTGATTCCTGGACATTATTATCCTCATCCAAATGAATACTGATTTTACCATGACCTTCAACCCGGGTAACAGGTTCAACTTCAATAACTCTGGTTTTTGACATTTCATCTCCCCTTCAACGCTTTGTTAATCATATTTGATCAATTCACTTGGTAACTCATAGGGATTGCCTTTGAGCAAAGCCACTAGTGCATACCACAAGGTATCACCACTGGGAGGGCAGCCGGGAATCTGATAATCGATCTTCACAACTTCCGTGCAGTTATAAACCTTGTCCAGCAGCAAAGGGAGAGCTGGATCATTGGGAATCTCATTGGTAGGATTATAAACATAATCACTATCATTATAAGCCTCTTCCAGGCATTCTCGCAGGGGATCATTGGAATGCATGATAGCATTTCTCATCACCGGCAGCCCCCCCATGATAGCACATTGCCCCACTGCTACCAAAATATCGCAATTAGCCCTGAACTCCTGCAATGTACGCACATTTTCCTCGTTGCAACACCCCCCCTCAATCAAGGCAATATCACAGTGTTGGGTGAATTTCTTAAAATCATTAAACGGGCTTTTATCAAACTCAACCAATTGCACCAGATCCAATATTCTTTCATCAATATCCAAAAAAGACATGTGGCACCCAAAACAACCTGCCAGGGAAACTGTAGCCAGCCTCTTTTTCATTGTTCACTTCCTCCCTTTTGTTGTTTTACGCTATTTGTACCCAGGGGTTTCAAATCAAATCGCCTTTTACCGATGGGAGCAAAGAAACCTTGTCTTTTCTGAATGATACACCCCACAGGACAAGTTTCAAGGGCCATTGCAGCATCTCCCACTTTGGCATCTGTGTTTGCCAGATTTTCCCCATTCACACCCACTTGTTTATGGATTCCCCGGCCGATATAACCAAAAAGATTCTTCCCATCCAGGGTCTTGGAAGCCCGGATGCAGCGCCCGCATCTGATACAACGATTTGTATTTAACAAGATATCCCGGTGGGAAGCATCCACAGGCCGATCCGGTTGCAGATAGGGGTATTTTGTAGGTTGAAAAATTCCCAGATAATAACTGACTGCCTGGAGTTCACAGCGCCCACTGGCTTCACAAATCGGGCAAAGATGATTGCCTTCGTGGTAAAGCATTTTCACAAGGTCTCTTCTATAATTTCTTATCTCCGGGGTATCATTTTCAACTTCAAGCCCGTCTTCTGCAGGCTGGGTACAGGAAGCTACAATTTGACCGCCAATTTTCACTATGCATATTCTACAACTGCCCTGGGGCTCCAATCCCTTTTCATCGCACAATCTTGGAATATAGATTCCAGCATTATCCGCAGCTTTCATGATGGTAAGACCAGCCTTTGTCACCACTTGCGTCCCATCTATACGAAACTTTATGGTTGCATTCATGATCTCTCCTTTTTAAAAACAACTAATTTGTATCATAATAAACCGGATCATAAATCATGGATCTTCGCTTTGCGATCCTGCGAGACTCCTCCAGGGCCTTTTGAATATTAAATTGCCTTTGCAACCCCTCCCTGGGTTCATGCAAATGCGATGCATAAACAATTGGAAAATGCTCCAATGAAGACAAAACAGGCTTTGGAGAGGCATTACCCAGGCCGCAGCGGCTGGTTTTGATAATCAGATTTGATAATTGCCTCAAATAATCAAGATCTGAATGGTTCGCATCTCCATGCATCACTTTTTGTATCCGCTCACGCAAGAACACATTGCCAACTCTACATGGAGTGCAATACCCACAACTTTCATCAATGAAAAACTTTAAAAAACTATCTACAATTTTCAACACATTACGTTGGGAATTAAACACCATGACAGATCCGCTAGTTGCTAAATCCTCAAAGCAGATTTTCCGGTTAAAATCGATCCGTCCGATCATTTCGCCGGAAGCCCCACCTATTTGTACAATGGCGGTGTCATGAGCTTCCGCCATTTCCAACAGATCTGCAACCGCAGTCCCATATGCAAGTTCGTAGATACCAGTTTTTTTGCAATCTCCACTCACACTTAACAATTTGGTTCCAGCACTTTTATCTGTTCCGATATTTGAAAACCAATCAAAACCTTTTTCAAATATCCTTGCAGCACAACAAAAGGTTTCCACATTGTTCACAATGGTCGGCTGACCCATATAACCTTTTTCCACGGGAAATGGAGGCCTGATCCTGGGCTCTCCCCTAAGTCCTTCACAAGAACAGATAAGAGCACTCTCTTCACCACAAATATAAGCTCCTGCCCCCAGTTGAATCCTGATATCAAAATGGAACCCTGTTTTTCCAAGAATATCCTTTCCTAACAAGTTGGTATCCCTGCGTTTCTCCAGAATGTTTTCCAACCAGGGACGCAGGTAGGCATATTCGGCACGAAGGTAGATAATACCCTCTGAACTGCCAATGGCATAAGCTGCAATGGTCATACCCTCCACCATCATGGGGGCTCTTTCCGTCAATAAAACCCGGTCTTTGAAAGTACCCAGTTCCCCTTCATCCGCATTGCAGATCACATGGCGTTTTTCGGCCTCAGCTTTCCGGGCCAGTTCCCATTTCAACCCCGAAGGAAATCCAGCTCCTCCCCCCCCCCTCAACCCAGAATCTTTCATCTCCTTGATCACTTCAGCCGGATTCAAATTAAGACAGCGCTCCAATCCCTTTTCCGGTAGAAAAGAGTCGGAAAGAATAACCTTTCCTGTATGACGAATATTATTCATCACAGAAGAATGAATCAATGCACTTGCATTGTTACCATCCCCGCAAGTATCATCCACTTTAAAAACAGGCACTCCCTCCTTAAGCTGCCGAATAATTTTCTTTACAGACCCAGGAGTTAATTTTGGAAAAACGACGTCATTGATTAAGGCAGCCGGAGCTTGATCACTCATTCCAATGGATGGGGTGAGCTCAAAAGAGAACCTGCCATCCAAAGAGGTTTGCCCGGGTTTGATACCCAACTCTTCGGAAAAAACTTCTATAATTTTATCCAGACCGAAAAACTGGTCCACAATATCATCACAAAGCCTGATGATGATTTTGCCCAGAATCCTATCGGAAAAAAAAGCATAAAATGTGACTAATCCTTCAACATGTACACGGCTTACACCTATCAATTTCCCTACTTGCTCCATCACCGGCCCTTCAATACCCCCCAACCCATTTTGGATTTCCCATAAAATGTCCAACAAACGAAATCTGCTGTTTTTAAATTTTTCACAGGACTGTTTGACAAATAAGCGTCTCTTTTTTTCCTCCATGGCCCCCTCCCCCAATGTATACCGTTTAATACATACAGTTTTTTTTGCCACTGGATTTTAACAACCAGACATTTCTCCTGACTGGTGAACAAAACACAAAATAGCTGAAAATCCAGCTATGTACGATTCAATTTTACCCAATGATAAAGAAGTAACAAATGAATCGATTTTAAATTTTATCCAGGATACGATATCGCCGATTATTTACAATTTAATATAATATTCCAAAAAAACTATTTTTACAATGAATTCAAGTGTAGCATCAAATCTTAATTTCATTTTTTATGGTTAAATTTAAAACAATTTTATCATGGAACAATGATAAATTACTTATTACTAATGAGTTATATTTCCTTGACAGATATCTTTGACCTTCATATAGTCGATTCATAACTGTCAAATAAAGTTCGATAATATTGCAAAACGTTGTAGATTATTTTTCATATCACTAACCAAGATTTGATGGAGAATTAATTGTATGAAGCAAATGTTTACCTCGTTACCCACCCGGCTATTCTTATTATTCATTTTATTTACAATTCAATCTTCTTATGTTCATGCAAATCCAGCAGATGGTGAGCGGGTATACGATTATTTCTCAAGAATTGCCCGGACCGGGGAAAATGCATCTGTTTTTCAGCAAATAAACAATGAACCCCATAATTTTAACTGGAACAACGCAAAAACCATGGAATTTGAAGGAAATCTGCGTGTGTTAAAAATTAAAGACGCAGGTGAAAATAATGAGAAAACAACAATTGTTCTTATTAGAAAATTAACCGGCGAAGTTTTTATTCTGTATAATCCGGCAAAAGCAGGGTTTGATTTAGATACTCTTACAGATATGTCTAAAAACAGATTAATCTTAAAATTAAATGTATTAAAAGGGGTTGTTCAGGGACAAGAATTCATTTATGCAAAATTGATTGGAACACCAACCCAACCACTTTTTGACCAAATTTTTAAAATAAGTATCGTTCTTATGCTTATTCTTATCATGATCGGCATGGGAATGACATTAACAATGAAAGAGTTTGCCCTGGTTTTTCAAAGTCCCCGCGGTATCATTCTAGGTCAGTTTTTACAGTTCGGGCTGATGCCTGTTATCGCTGTTTTGCTGGGATATGTTTCAGGTTTTCAGAGTGAGTATCCTTATATTTATGTGGGTATTATTTTGATTGCGGTATGCCCTGGAGGCGTTGTTTCAAACCTGATGACCCATTATGCGAAAGGGGATCTTGCACTTTCGATTTCAATCACATCATTTTCAACGGTGCTTTCACTGTTTTTTACGCCTTTCCTGTTGTCGTTTTACTGCAAAAACGTACCTGAAATTTCAATTCCGGTTCCGGCTGTGGCCCTGACTATAACTATTCTTGTAATTATCCCGCTTATTGTTGGAATGCTTATCAGAAAAAAATGGAAAAACTTTGCGCAAAAAGCAACGCCATTTTTTTCAGCACTGGGTATTGTGACCGTTTTATTTATCATGGTTGCCGGTATTATCAGCAATATGGATAAACTTTCTGATATTACAAGATACGGATTAAAATTTTATTTTGTGGTTTTCCTTCTGACAATACTTGGAATGATCCTGGGTGGTTTTTTCCCAAAACTATTTAAAATCAATAATTTTCAGGCCAGGGCTATTTCTCTTGAAACCGGACTAAGAAATTCTGCCCTTGCCATGACCCTTGCTATTCTGATGCAGGACCAGATGGGAGATTTTTACAGTTCCATGTTTGTTGTCTCCGGTATTTTCGGTCTTTTGATGTTTGTTTCGGGGCTTATTTCCATTATAGCGTTTAAGTGGGTATTACCCGTCACTGCAGATGAAACAACATCTGAATCCGATGAATCCGATAAATCGACATTTGACCCACAACCGACAAAAGAGACGATAGCTTATACAAAAACCTCTTAAAGGAGATTTCCTTATGAAGATCATAATAAAAATCACCATTACCGCCATTATTATACTCGGTATAGGCACTGCAGCCGCATTTGCAGCAGATACTGAAAACCGTCAGCCCATGGATGGACATAAGGGACCACCACCTGAAGCTTATACCGCCTGCGAAAATAAAAGCACCGGAGATACAGCCCAATTTACAGGCCCCGATGGAAAGAGTGTAACAGGCACTTGTGAACAAGAAGGAGATCGACTCGTACTTCGACCGGATAACCCTCCCGGTGGAAAAAATTCTGAAAACCGTCAGTCCATGGGTGGACATAAGGGACCGCCACCTGAAGCTTATACTGCCTGTGAAAACAAAACCGCAGGAGATACAGCAAAATTTACAGGCCCTGATGGAAGGAGTGTAACAGGCACTTGTGAACAAGAAGGCGATCGACTCGTGCTTCGGTCTGACAACCCTCCCGATGACAGAAAAATGGACAAAACCAACAATTAATTCAAATCAAAATTCATGAAGATCAATGGACCGGGGTGAGCTGCGCTTCACTGATTCACCCGCCCCGGTCTGTTTTAATAAACTACAGGCTTGATAAATAAGCTATCCACCACGACTTCACGTAAAAAGCCATTTCCATATTAATTTACCAGCTCTTCAACTTCGTTTACTGTGGCGGTCATTGGAGAAGTCTCTACAAAGAGAAACTCTTTGAGGTCATCAAGTCCTTTGCGGGTGATCAGGCGGGCACTTCTTTCGGCTTTTTTGGCGTTATCCGCATAGTATCTGAGACATTTTTCGGCAAGAATAACGGCCTCACCATCGGTCAATCCCTCGCCGATAACATCCCCAATACGGGGCCGTCCTGCTGCATTCCCACCGAACACAAGGGTCCATCCGGATTTTTTTGCAAAGAAACCGATATCTCTCACATAGCCTTCACAGCAGTTGAATCCGCACCCTGAAATTCCCACCTTGACCTTTCCAGGAAGTGTGAACGAAGACAGTGCCAATGTGAGCTGCTCAGCAAAATCGAGGGTGTCCATACGTGCAAATTTACACGTCATCGTTCCGGGGCATGCCTGAACGGTATGAACCCCTTTTTTCACTTTGGGAGGCGTTTTGCCGCCAAGCTCTTCCAAGGCGGCGGGCACTGATTCACTGTCCAGATCCAGAAACTTGATTCTCTGGGCGGATGTGATTTTTATCTTTTCAACATTATATTTTCTTGCTATTTCAGCAATCGTTTCTAATCGATCCGGTGTTGTCATTCCAAGGGGAGAACCTGGAACAAGCATCGATACCTTTTTATTATCCATTTTAATTGTATCCTGATTGTAATTAACAATTTTATCTAAAAATACTTCATACCGTTTTCTTCAAAAAATGTACATAAAATAATAAGGCCAATCCAATAACCGGATCGGCTTTTATATTATTGTTCTTCTTATGTTCATCCGAACCATCACCCCACTTTAATCCCTATATTTTATTTCAGGAATATTTCTAATATAATTTACAAGAAGAGTAAATATCCTGGCCCAAAGGGCCAGGCCTTGGGTTAACCCCTAAAAGGGGATAAGTC
>JAAELK010000222.1 GCA_024226935.1 Desulfobacteraceae bacterium | reverse complement strand
CTGACGGCTCAGCCTTCGGAGGTTCAAATCCTCCCCCCACCACCAAAAAGTGTTGTGTAGGAGATCTGAGATGTTAATTGGATCGTTACTACATAGTTGAGTTTTGGTTTGTTAGCTATGTATAAATGTTGTGCGGGAGTAGCTCAGTTGGTAGAGCTTCAGCCTTCCAAGCTGAATGTCGCGAGTTCGAATCTCGTCTCCCGCTCCATGCGTCTGTTCTCCTATGGTATATTATTTTGTTAGTTTGAATCGCCATCAGAAGCCCATGTAGCTCAGTTGGTAGAGCGCTTCCTTGGTAAGGAAGAGGTTCACCAGTTCGACTCTGGTCATGGGCTCCATCACGACGGCAGGAGGAATTAAGAAAATGGCTAAGGAAAGATTTGAGCGGAACAAGCCGCATGTAAATATAGGTACGATCGGACATATCGATCATGGTAAGACCACTCTTACAGCAGCAATTACTAAGCATGCTGCCTTGAAGGGTCATGGTGTCTATGTTCCGTTCGATGAGATTGATAAGGCTCCTGAGGAAAGGGAGCGCGGTATTACAATTGCAACGGCCCATGTGGAGTACGAGACTGGTAATCGTCATTATGCCCACGTGGATTGTCCCGGTCATGCAGATTATATCAAGAATATGATCACCGGTGCAGCCCAGATGGATGGTGCGGTTTTGGTTGTTAGTGCCGATGATGGTCCCATGCCTCAAACAAGGGAGCATATTCTTCTTGCCCGACAGGTCGGCGTTCCTAAAATAGTCGTTTTTTTGAATAAATGTGATATGGTTGATGATGAAGAGTTGATTGAATTGGTTGAGATGGAGCTTCAAGAGCTTCTGGATACCTACGAATTTCCCGGGGATGAAACCCCTATTATCAGAGGGTCTGCTTTAAGGGCGCTGGAAAGTGATGATGTGGAAAGTGACGAGGCGAAACCGATTTTTGAATTGCTTGATATATTGGATTCCTATGTTCCTGAGCCGGAAAGGGATATGGATAAGCCGTTTCTTATGCCCGTCGAGGATGTGTTTGGCATCTCCGGTCGTGGCACTGTTGTGACCGGTAGGATAGATCGTGGTATTGTCAAGGCCGGTGAAGAAGTAGAAATTGTAGGCATCAGAGATACAACAAAGACTGTGTGTACTGGTGTTGAGATGTTTAGAAGATTATTAGATGAAGGTCAGGCGGGTGATAATGTAGGGCTTTTGCTGCGCGGGACTAAAAGAGATCAGGTGGAAAGGGGTCAGGTTGTTGCTAAGCCCGGCACCATTACGCCTCATACAAAATTTAAAGCGGAAATGTATGCACTCAGTAAGGAAGAAGGTGGGCGTCATACACCTTTTTTTGGTGGATATAGGCCTCAGTTTTTCTTTAGAACCACTGATGTTACAGGCGTTTTGACGCTTGAAGAGGGTGTGGAAATGATCATGCCTGGCGATAATGCAACCATCAATGTTGATCTGATAGCGCCCATTGCAATGGAAAAAGAGCTCCGTTTTGCAATCAGGGAAGGTGGCCGTACGGTCGGTGCCGGTGTTATTGGTGAAATTGTTGAATAAACACCAAGGGGTTTAATAGTGGATAGAGTACTTATTGCTCTTGCATGTACAGATTGCAAGAGAAGAAATTATACAACTACAAAGAACAAGCGGTCGACTCCAGATAAGATTGAGTTTAAAAAATACTGTAAGTTCTGCAATAAACATGTATTGCATAAAGAGACTAAGATAAAATAATTTAAGTTTGCAGGTCAGTAGCTCTAATTGGTAGAGCTCCGGACTCCAAATCCGGCGGTTGTGGGTTCGACTCCCTCCTGACCTGCCAAATATTTTAATTTTTATCCTGCCGGTTGGTGGGATAAAAGGCAGTTCCAGGAGTTATATGTCACGGATACAGAAAAAAAAGCCTTTTGGTGAAAAGAAGAAGAGGGACGTTGATTCGGAAGGAATAACGGATGCAGTCGCCAATTTTTCTGGGTCCAAGGCGGTCACGCCTACAGGACTGCAAAAACAGAAACAGGAAAAAATAATTGTAGATGGAAAATCGGGTGGACCCAATTTTTTTCAGAAAACTATTGATTTTTTCAGAGAAGTTAAGGTTGAGCTGAAAAAGGTTACTTGGCCTACACGTAAGCAAACTACCGGAACAACCATAGTGGTGATAATTTTTGTTTTTGTTGTGGCGGCTTTTCTTGGGCTTTTTGATTATGGCCTTTCTAAGCTTGTTCAGGTTGTCCTTACATAGATTAAGGGAAATAGCATGTCTCTAAAATGGTACGTTGTTCATGTGTACTCTGGTCATGAACAAAAAGTAAAAGTAGCGCTGGAAGAAAAGATTGACGCTTCCAAGCATCCTGAGAAATTTGGTGATATTCTGATTCCAACTGAGAATGTGGTTGAGTTGGTGGATGGAAAAAGAAAGGAATCTTCGCGTAAGTTTTATCCAGGATACATATTGGTGCGAATGCATCTTGATAACGAGACATGGCATATCGTTAGTTCCACTGCGAAGGTGACGGGGTTTCTGGGTGGAAAAAACAAGCCTGCTCCAATTACGGAACGAGAAGCACAGAGTATTATCGATAAAATGCAGCAGGGAAAAGATAAACCCCAACCAAAATACTTTTTTGAACCCGGGGATGAAATCAGAGTTGTTGATGGCCCATTTTCAAATTTTAATGGTACGGTTGAGAGTGTCTCTCCAGACAAGGAAAAAGTAAAGGTACTAGTAAGTATTTTTGGAAGGGCAACCCCTGTTGAACTGAATTTTATACAGGTTTCCAAGTGTTGAACTAAATTTTGTACAGGTTTCCAAGATTTAATTGGTTTTACCTAATTATATTTTATTAAGAGTTAAGTTTCAGGAGTATTTAAAATGGCAAAAAAAGTAATGACACAAATAAAGCTTCAGGTTGTAGCAGGGAAAGCCAATCCATCTCCACCAATTGGACCTGCTTTGGGACAGCACGGAGTAAATATCATGGATTTTTGCAAGGCTTTCAATGCAAAGACCGCCAATGACGCAGGGTCGATCATTCCAGTTGTCATCACCGTTTATCAGGATAGATCCTTTAGTTTTATAACTAAAACACCTCCTGCATCGAGATTGTTATTGGCTGCAGCAAAATTGTCAAAAGGTTCCAGTGAGCCCAATCGAAACAAGGTTGGGAAAGTTACCCATGATCAGGTTGTAGCTATTGCAGAAACGAAAAAAGAAGATTTAAACGCCTCAGATATTGATGCTGCTGTGAAGATTATTGCCGGCACCGCAAGAAGTATGGGGATAGAAGTAGTTTAACTTTAAGTATAAAGAGTGATGAAAAATGCCAAAGCGGAGTAAAAAACAGATAGAAGCACAAAAACAAGTTGATAGAACTGCCCAGTACGGTCCACTGGACGCCTTGGAACTCACTGTATCTTCAAGTTATGTTAAATTTGATGAAACCGTTGATGTGGCCGTTAAACTGGGTGTTGATCCGCGACATGCCGATCAGATGGTTCGTGGGACTGTCGTGCTTCCCAATGGACTTGGTAAACAAGTAAAGGTTCTTGTATTTGCTAAGGGTGAGAAGGAAAAAGAGGCCCTTGATGCAGGAGCTGATTTTATAGCAACCGACGAGATTCTGACTAAGATAAAAGATGGATGGTTTGGATTTGACAAGGCGATTGCCACTCCGGATATGATGGGTGTGGTTGGTAAGCTTGGTCGGGTATTAGGGCCCAGAGGGTTGATGCCTAATGCTAAAACTGGTACGGTTACCTTCGAACTTGGAAAGGCCATTGATGAGCTCAAGGCTGGAAAGATAGAGTTCAGGGTTGAAAAAGCCGGTATCATTCACGCCCCCGTAGGAAAGATTTCTTTTGGCGCCGAGAAGCTTACTGAGAATGTGCAAGCATTTCTTGATAAGGTTCTTGCTTTGAGACCTGCTTCCAGCAAGGGTGCTTATGTTAAAACTATTACTGTATCTTCAACAATGGGTCCCGGCATCAAAATTGATCCTCTGTTGATAAAATCATAATTATTAGTGAAATAAATACTGCTGATAAGTAAGTATTTTGTTACCTGTCCTAGACAGTAGGTGCATCTAAATGATGTATAATCGGATTTGCCGGCCTGCCGAGATAGAAAAATAAATTTTGTTTTGGTTTGTTGGCACCTTCGCAAAGATTAATTGATGGAAGGAGGTGTATGTAAATTGCTGAATATTTCTCAAAAAAAAGTAGTGGTTGAACGGCTTTCGGCTCAGCTGGCAGATTCTGAAACTACAATGCTTATAGACTATAAAGGTCTTGATGTATTGAAGATGACAGAGCTTCGTATGAAGCTCAGGGATGCTGGAGTTCAGATTGAAGTTGTTAAAAATACGCTTTTGAGCAGGGCATCGGAAGGCTCCGATACTGCCCTCATGAAAGATCTTTTTAAGGGTCCTAATGCGATCGTGATTTCGGCGCAGGATCCTGTTGCTCCTGCAAAGGTTCTCGTTGACTTTGCAAAAGATAATGATAAATTGGAAATTAAAGCCGGTACTCTTGCGGGTAAGCTTCTCTCAGTAGAAGAGATTACACAATTAGCGAAAATGCCGTCCAAAGAAGAGCTGCTTACAAAATTGGTTTGTACGCTTAATGCAGTTCCGACGTCATTTGTCACTGTTATTTCCGGTGTTCCCAGGGCTTTTGTTAATGTGCTCAACGCAATTAAAGATCAAAAAGACGCAGCTTAATCAAACTTAATTTATTAAATATTGAAATTACATTATAGAAAGTGTTAATTTAGGAGAAAAAAATGTCTGATATCACAAAAGATGATGTTATAGAATTTATATCAAATATGAGCGTTCTGGACCTTTCAGAGCTCGTAAAAGAACTTGAAGAAAAATTTGGTGTAAGCGCGGCTGCCCCTGTTGCATTTGCCGGTGCTATGCCTGGTGCCGGTGATGCTGGTGCTGCTGCAGAAGAGCAAACTGAATTTGATGTTGTTCTTGAAACTATTGGTGACAAGAAAATTAATGTTATCAAGGAAGTAAGAGCGATTACCGGTCTTGGCCTCAAAGAAGCTAAGGCGCTGGTTGAAGAAGCACCTAAGGCAGTTAAAGAAGGTATTGCCAAAGATGAAGCTGAAAAGATCAAAGCGCAACTCGAGGGAGCTGGTGCACAGGTTTCTGTAAAATAGTTTTGCATAGCTGATTTACACGATAGATAACGTGTACTAACTATATGCGGGGGCACGGCAATATTGTCATGTCTCCGCTTTTACGGTTGGAAAAACTCACACTGGGAGATATCATGACCGGAAGTCTTTTGACGAATAAGCGTAGTAGAAAAGAATTTGGCAGTAAGAGAAAGATAATTGATATTCCTGATTTGATCGGAATGCAGCGCAATTCTTTTGAGAGTTTCCTTCAAAGAGACATTCTTTCTCAAGATAGGGAAGAAAAAGGACTCCATTCTGTATTTAAATCGGTATTTCCAATTAAGGATTTTACCGATACCTCATCATTGGAATATGTTTCTTATTCCTTTGGCGAGTCAAAACACTCTATGAAGGAGTGTATTAGTCGTGGAATGACCTACGATATCCCGGTTAATATCCGGGTTCGGTTGGTCGTTTATGACCGGGATAAGGAGACGGATGTCTCCACAATAAGGGACATTAAAGAACAAGAAATATATTTTGGCACTATCCCCTTGATGACACCTCGAGGAACCTTTATCATTAATGGTACTGAAAGAGCGGTTGTCAGTCAGCTTCATCGATCATCCGGGGTGTTTTTTGATCATGATAAGGGTAAAAATTATTCAAGCGGTAAGATCATTTATAATGCGAGGGTTATCCCCGTGCGTGGTTCCTGGATTGATATGGAAATCGACGCCAAAGATATCGTTAACATCCGGATTGATCGTAGAAGAAAATTTCCAGTTTCCATTCTGTTTAAATCTTTTGGATATACCAGCGAAGATATTTTGGATTTCTTTTATGAAAAAGAACGGATTATCAAGAAAGGCGGATCTTTTTTCAAAGAATTTGTTCCTGAAAATATAGTGAGGCAACGGGCCAGTTTTGATATTAAATCACCTGAAACTGGTGAGATTGTCATCAAGGCTGGAAGGATTTTTACAAAACGTGCAATCAAGCAGCTCAGTGATGAGGGACTTGATTTTATCCCTGTTTCTGAAGAAGAACTCATAGATAGGGGATTTGCCAGCCGTTTTGTCGATCCTAGAACCAATGAGATCGTTTTTAAGGCCGGGGATCTGATAGCTGAAGATACCTTCGAGCTTATGGAAGAAATGGAGATGGATGATTTCCATATTCTCTATGTAGATGCCAGAAGTTCAGATTCCATGCGCAAAACCCTGGTTACAGATAAAACCGAAACCAAGGAAGAGGCTCTCATGGATATCTATCGGCGCCTGCGTCCCGGCAACCCTGCCACAATAGAAGTTGCCCAGGATTTTATTGATCATCTGTTTTTCCGTCAGACCTATTATGATCTTTCCAAGGTTGGTAGACTGAAAATGAACCATCGTCTTGGTGTGGATACAAAAATTGATGTGAAGACTCTGAGAAGAGAAGACGTGCTTTTAACTGCCGCAACACTCATTGAGCTTAAAGATACCCAGGGTCAGGTGGATGATATTGATCACCTGGGTAATAGAAGGGTCAGAGCTGTTGGGGAATTGTTGGAAAATCATTATCGGATTGGTTTGGTTCGTATGGAAAGGGCCATTAAGGAAAAAATGAGCATGCAGGAAGTTGATGCCATGATGCCCCATGATTTGATTAATCCCAAGCCGGTTTCTGCTGTTGTTAGAGAATTTTTTGGTACCTCCCAGCTGTCCCAGTTTATGGATCAGACGAACCCATTGTCTGAGACAACTCATAAGCGACGGCTTTCTGCACTTGGACCAGGTGGTCTTACGCGGGAAAGAGCTGGTTTTGAAGTCAGGGATGTTCATCCGTCCCATTACGGAAGAATTTGTCCCATTGAAACGCCTGAAGGACCCAATATCGGATTGATCGTCTCCTTGTGTACCTATGCAAGGGTGAATGATTTCGGTTTCATCGAAACCCCTTTCAGGATTGCCGACGATGGAAATGTTTCAAAGAATATCAGACATTTAAGCGCCTTTGAAGAAAAAGAACTCCCCATAGGCCAGGCCAATGCCCCGTTGGATATTGATGGAAATTTTCTTAATTCCCAAGTTTCTGCCCGGGTGGGTGGTGAATTTGAGATGATCGAAAGCAAAGATGTCAAATTTATGGATGTGTCTCCGAATCAGCTGGTTTCCGTTTCAGCTTCCTTGATTCCTTTCCTTGAAAATGATGATGCCAACAGGGCCTTGATGGGATCCAACATGCAGCGTCAGGCGGTGCCCTTAATCCAGAGTGAGGCACCTCTTGTGGGAACCGGTATGGAAAGTGTTGTTGCAAGGGATTCCGGTGTTACTATCGTTTCAGAATTTGATGGCGTTGTTGTTGAGGTGGATTCCAAACGTATTGTTGTCAAAAATGAGGATAATGAAGATAGTAATTTTGAAAAAGCGGTTTCCATTTATAATTGTACAAAATTTGTCCGGTCCAACCAGAATACCTGTTTTAACCACAGACCCATTGTTGAAAAAGGGGAAAAGGTTAAAAAGGGTCAGGTAATTGCCGACGGGCCTTCCACTGAAATGGGTGAGCTGGCTCTGGGAAAAAATGTAACAGTGGCCTTTATGCCCTGGGACGGATACAATTATGAGGATTCCATTCTGGTCAGTGAACGCCTGGTCAAGGATGGTGTATACACTTCTGTCCATGTGGAAGAATTTGAGGTTCTTGCAAGGGATACCAAGCTTGGTAAGGAAGAGATTACCAGGGATATTCCAAATGTGGGCGAAGAGGCCCTTAAAAACCTGGATGAGAGTGGAATTATTCGCCTGGGTGCTGAAGTGCAATCCGGAGATATCCTCGTAGGTAAGATTACCCCAAAGGGGGAAACTCAACTTTCTCCTGAGGAAAAGTTGCTCCGGGCTATTTTCGGTGAAAAGGCAGGGGATGTAAAAGATACCTCCCTTTGTGTGCCCCCCGGCGTAAAAGGAAAGGTTATTGATGCCAAGGTCTTTTCCCGAAGAGGGTTGTCCAAGGATGATAGAACCAGACTGATTGAAGACGAAGAGATAGAACGTCTTGAAAAGGCCAGGGATGATGAAATTAAAATAATCTCCCAGGTTGCCAGTGAAAAAGCAGAATCCATTCTTGATGGTCAGCAAATCCTTTCCGGGTTGGAGAAAAATGGCAAAATTCTTATTAAGGAAGGGTCTAAAGTAAAGTCCGGAGCCTTTAAGGGTATTCCAGTTTCCATCTTGGTGAATGTTGCTGTGGGTGATTCCGTTTTGACGGAAAGAGTTCAGCTCATACTTGAGCATGCCCAGAATCAGATTAAAATTGCCAGGGAACGTTTTAACAGGCAGGTCTCCAGATTTGAAAAAGGAGATGATCTTCCTCCCGGTGTATTGAAGTTGATTAAAATTTCTGTGGCTTTGCTCCGGGTTCTTTCTGTTGGGGATAAGATGGCGGGCCGTCATGGAAATAAGGGTGTTGTTTCCAGAATTTTAAGAACAGAAGATCTTCCATATTTTGCAGATGGTCGACCGGTTGATATGGTTCTCAATCCCTTGGGTGTTCCCTCCCGTATGAATGTTGGACAGATTCTTGAAATCCATCTTGGACATGCGGCATTTGGCCTTGGGCAGCAGATTAATGAGCTTATAGAAGAGCAGAAGGTGAAACAGCTAAGGGAAAAAGTGACCAGTATTTTCTCCCTGACCAAGACCCAGAAGGCCGATCTGGTAGAAGATGTTCTTGTCAAAAAAATAGATGCAATGTCAGATGCTGAATTGATTAAGTTTGGTTCCATGTATCGAAGGGGTGTTCATACTGCAACTCCCGTTTTTGACGGTGCCACCGAAGACGAGATAAGAGAATTGATTACCATGGCAGGTTTTGATGATTCAGGGCAAGCCATCTTGTATGACGGTAGAACCGGAGAGCCTTTTGATAAGCCTGTAACGGTGGGGACAATGTATATGCTCAAGCTTCACCATCTGGTTGATGATAAGCTTCATGCTCGTTCCATAGGTCCTTATTCCCTTGTTACCCAGCAACCTCTGGGCGGTAAGGCTCAGTTTGGTGGGCAGAGACTTGGGGAGATGGAAGTCTGGGCAATGGAAGCCTATGGCGCAGCCCATGCCTTGCAGGAGTTTTTGACCGTAAAATCGGATGATATGACCGGAAGAACACGTATGTATGAAAAAATAGTTAAAGGCCAGAATGTTCTCGAGCCAGGAATGCCTGAATCGTTCAGGGTGTTGACAAAAGAACTTAATAGTCTGGGGTTGGACATGAATCTTATAGAAGGTACCAAATAAGGAGAAGACATTTGGATAATATATATGATTTCTTCGCAAAGCCGAAAGATCCTAAGGTTTATAGCGGCGTACAGATCAGTCTCGCATCTTCAGATCAGATCAGAGAGTGGTCCCATGGTGAAATAAAAAAGCCTGAAACTATAAATTACAGGACTTTCAAACCGGAACGAGATGGTCTCTTCTGTGCGAAGGTTTTTGGTCCTACAAAAGACTACGAATGTAATTGTGGTAAATACAAACGCATGAAGCACAGGGGAGTTGTCTGTGAAAAGTGCGGGGTTGAGGTTATTCAATCCAAGGTTAGAAGAGAACGAATGGCTCATATTGAGCTTGCTTCTCCCGTATCCCATATATGGTTCCTGAAAAGTCTGCCCAGTAAAATTGGAAATGTACTGGACTTGACATTAAAGAATCTTGAAAAAGTTTTATATTTTGATTCCTATCTCGTGATCGATCCCAAAGAGACCGGGTTGAAAAAAATGCAGCTTCTTTCCGATGATCAGTACTATGAGGCTCTTGAAGCCTATGGTGAGGATTTTGAGGCTGGGATTGGGGCTGAGGCTATACTCAAACTATTGGGTGAGATTGATCTACAGGCTACCCACGACGAATTGAAAGAGGAGATCAGCCTGACTAAATCTGTTGCCAAGCAGCAGAAAATGTCTAAGCGTTTGAAAGTGGTCGATGCCTTTTTAAATTCAGGGTTAGAGCCCACACGAATGATTTTGACGGCCTGTCCGATTTTGCCGCCGGATTTAAGACCCCTTGTGCCCTTGGAGGGCGGACGGTTTGCCACTTCTGATCTCAATGATCTGTATCGCAGGGTATTAAACCGGAACAACCGGCTTAAACGCCTGGTTGATCTGAATGCTCCGGATATTATTGTCCGTAACGAAAAAAGGATGCTCCAGGAGTCTGTTGACGTATTGTTTGACAATGGTCGGCATGGCAGGGTGGTTACGGGAACCAATAAACGTCCGTTGAAATCTTTGAGTGATACCTTGAAGGGTAAACAAGGACGATTCCGTCAGAACCTTTTGGGTAAACGTGTTGATTATTCCGGCCGTACCGTTATCACTGTCGGATCTGAGCTCAGGCTTCACCAGTGTGGTATTCCTAAGAAAATGGCTTTGGAGCTGTTTAAACCCTTTATCTATAATTATCTGGAACAAAAAGGGTTGGTTTCCACGGTCAAGAGTGCCAAAAAAATGGTGGAACGTGAAGAGACCGAGGTCTGGGATGCATTGGAATCTGTTGTTAAAGAATATCCTGTTATGCTCAACCGTGCACCAACGCTTCATCGACTCGGGTTTCAGGCTTTTGAACCGGTATTGATAGAGGGCAAGGCTATTCAGCTTCATCCCCTCGTATGTCCGGCCTTTAATGCCGATTTTGATGGTGATCAGATGGCAGTTCATATTCCGCTCTCCCTTGAGGCGGTGCTGGAAGCCAGGATCATGATGCTCTCCACCAATAATATTTTGTCTCCGGCCAATGGTCAGCCGATTATTGTTCCAACCCAGGATATTGTATTGGGTATCTACTATATGACCCGGGCAGTAAGGGGGCAAAAAGGCGAGGGCATTACTTTTGCCAGTCTTGATGAGGTTCGATATGCTTTTGATGCCGGTGAGCTGGCATTGCATGCAAGAATTAAGGTCAGGATCGACGATGAAGTTTTTGATACCACCACGGGCCGTATCCTTTTGTGGGAAACCATTCCGGGGGATACTCTTCTGGCATTGAGCCGGATACGTACCGATTCCCTTGAAACTTGTGAAACTGCCCTTGCAGAACTCAAGGCAGGTAAGCTTTTTGATACGGTTTTAAAGAAATATTCGGATGATGAAATTAAAAAGAGCCGGGGTGAAACCGGTATTCTGACCCGTAAGGAATTTAAAAATATTTTCCAGGTATCCGATGTGGTAGTAGAGCAATTGTTTGGTCTTAAAAAGGATCAGTTTACCGATGTCAGAATGGTGGGTGACAACTATACTATTTTTAAAGTAGATAAGCGTCAAACCACTTTGCCGTTTAATTTGGTAAATAAACTCATGGATAAATCCTCCGTTGTTAAACTGATTGATTATGCCTATAGAAATATCGGACTTAAGGAAACAGTTATCCTTTCCGACAGGCTTAAGGATATCGGGTATAAGCATTCGACTCTGGGTGGATTGTCTATTTGCGTCAAGGATATGATTATCCCTGATCAAAAATGGGACCTCATTGCCAGTGCTGAAAAGAATATTGATGATATTAAAGACCAGTATTCGGAAGGGTTGATTACCCAGGGTGAGAAATATAATAAGGTGGTTGATATCTGGGCCCAGGCCACGGATGATATTGCCAATGCCATGATGGAGATCATGAAAAACCCCACTGGAACAGATGATCCTGAAACCTCAGAAGTACTGAATGCCGTTTATATAATGGCCGATTCCGGTGCCCGTGGTTCCAAGGATCAGATGCGACAATTGGCTGGTATGCGTGGATTGATGGCCAAACCTTCCGGGGAGATCATCGAGAATCCAATTACCGCCTGTTTCAGGGAAGGACTTTCCGTTCTCCAGTATTTTATCTCTACCCATGGTGCCCGTAAAGGTCTGGCCGATACAGCGCTTAAAACAGCCAACTCGGGATATCTGACCCGACGTCTTGCCGATGTTGGACAAGATTGCACCATTGTTGAAGTAGATTGTGGTACCATTAACGGAATAGAAGTGGAATCCCTTTATGAGGGTGGTGAGATCATCCAGACTTTGGGGGAAAGAATTTTAGGTAGGGTTACCCAGGAAGATATCCGGGATCCTTATTCTGACGCTTTTATTGTCGGTATCGATACTGAACTCAATGAAGGTCATGTGGCCCAGATTGAGTCCGCCGGAGTTCAAAAAGTCAAGATCCGTTCGGTATTGACATGTAACTCCAGAAACGGAGTGTGTTCCAGGTGTTATGGTCGTGATCTTGCCCATGGTGTGACCGTTGAAATCGGGCAGGCCATCGGTATTGTTGCGGCTCAGTCCATTGGAGAACCCGGTACCCAGCTGACCATGCGTACCTTTCATATTGGTGGAACCGCTTCCAGGAAGGTTGAGGTTGCTGAAATTAAAGCAAGGGTAGGGGGTATACTCAAATATAATGAAGACGTTCATACTGTAACCTCTTCTGACAATCAGGTAATTGTCATGAATCGTAAGGGTGGAGGTCTTAATATTGTCGGCCAGGAAGGGCGTGAACGGGCGAAGGAAACCGTTATCTACGGTGCAACTCTCCATGCCAAGGATGGTCAGATAATTGAGCCGGGTGATGTTATTGCCACCTGGGACCCCTTTACCACACCGATTATCACGGAAGTGAGCGGGCGGATTCGTTTTTCCGATATAGAGGTGGGTAATACGGTTCAAGAACAGATTGACCCGGTTACAGGTAAGGTTAGTCGAACCATTATTGAAGGGAAAGACTCTGAAATTCGTCCGCGAATAACGCTCAGGGATCAAGATGGTAAGGCAGTTAAGTTGGACAATGCAAAAACCCAGGCTCGGTATTATTTGCCGGTAAATGCTATTTTGACAGTTGAAGAAGATGATAATGTCATGGCGGGTGAAATTATTGCCAAGCTTCCAAGGGCTACCACTAAAACCAAGGATATCACCGGTGGTTTGCCAAGGGTAGCAGAACTCTTCGAAGTCAGAAAACCAAAAGATCCTGGTATGTTGACAGAGATTGATGGATATGTGCTGGTTTCCAAGGGTACTAAAGGGCGCCAGAAGGTAACGGTCACCCCGGCTGATATTGGAGAAAAGAAAGAATACTCCATACCTAAGGGTCAGCATGTAACCGTATATGACGGTGACTATGTTAAGGCAGGTGATCCTTTGATTGCCGGCAGTGCTAATCCACAGGATATTATGAATATTAAAGGGGAAGTTGCCCTTGCCAAATATCTGGTGGATGAGGTCCAGGAAGTTTATCGACTCCAGGGTGTGCGAATCAACGACAAGCATATTGAAGTTGTGATTCGTCAGATGATGAGACGGGTCAAGATTATCAGTACCGGTGATACCGATTTCATTCCCGATGAGCAGGTGGATCGGGTTCTTTTTGAAGAAAGTAATCGTGAAGTAGCCATGAACGGAGGGGAGCCTGCAAAGGGTGAACCTTTGATCCTTGGTATTACAAAAGCCTCTTTGTCAACAGATAGTTTTTTGTCTGCTGCTTCTTTTCAGGAAACCACTAAGGTTTTGACCCTTGCTTCCATTGAAGGTAAGTTTGATAGCCTAAAAGGGTTGAAAGAAAATGTAGTCATGGGGAGACTTATTCCGGCAGGGACCGGATTTAAAGGGTATCAGGACGTTGAAGTCGATTTTGGTGAGGTAGTTGAAGTCTAAGGGAAAAATAAAAAACCTTGACATTTGTAAAGAGTGGAAGTAAAATTAAATATTTTGTCGTATATGATGATGTATTACATTGATAAGGAGCGCTGGAAAAGTTATGCCGACCATAAATCAGTTGGTTAGAAAAGGTAGGAAGAAAGCAGAAAAAAAGGTTAGTACGCCTGCTTTGAAGGGTGGACCTCAAAAACGTGGTGTGTGTACCAGGGTGTATACGTCAACTCCGAAAAAACCTAACTCTGCTTTGAGAAAAGTGGCAAGGGTTCGTTTGACCACCGGTATGGAAGTCGCTGCATATATTCCGGGTATGGGTCATAATCTGCAGGAACATTCGGTTGTTCTGGTAAGAGGTGGCAGGGTAAAGGATTTACCTGGTGTTCGCTATCATATTGTCAGAGGGGCCTTGGATACCTTGGGGGTTGATGACAGAAGGCAGGGGCGTTCCAAATATGGAGCCAAGCGGCCGAAATAGTCGCATATACATTGGAAGTTGTTAATAGATAATATTGGTGGATATGACAAATGGCAGAAAAAGAAATTAGTATAGAAAATTTAACGAAGGACGCCACCCAGGAAGAAAAGCTTGCTGCTCGATTTGTGAACTGCGTTATGAAGCAGGGAAAGAAAAATGCAGCCCGCAGAGTGGTGACCGAGGCGTTATCAATGACCCAGGAAAAGGTCGGTGAGCCTGCTCTGGAGATCTTTAAAAAGGCGATTGATAATATTCGACCTTCCGTCGAGGTGAAATCGCGAAGAATCGGTGGGTCAACATATCAGGTACCTACTGATATTAAGCCCAGCAGACAGACGGCTCTCGCTTTTCGGTGGTTGATCAGTTTTAGCCGGAAACGTTCCGAAAAAGGATATGCAAACAAGTTGGCTTCGGAGCTGCTTGATGCATATAATAAGAGGGGCGGGGCAGTTAAGAAGAGAGAAGATACACACAAGATGGCAGAAGCCAATAAGGCGTTTGCCCATTTTCGGTTTTAATTTTTAAAAAATATCCTGAAAACATTCCACAGGAGGAACTAAGAAGATGGCTAAGGAAAAATTTGAGCGGAACAAGCCGCATGTGAACATAGGAACAATCGGTCATATTGATCATGGTAAGACTACGCTTACAGCAGCAATTACCAAACACGCTGCTTTGAAAGGTGGCGGTACCTTTGTTCCGTTTGATGAGATTGACAAGGCTCCGGAAGAAAGAGAGCGCGGTATCACCATTGCAACCGCCCATGTTGAGTATGAGACTGCTAATCGGCATTATGCCCATGTGGATTGCCCGGGCCATGCTGATTATATTAAAAACATGATTACCGGTGCAGCCCAGATGGATGGTGCTATCCTGGTTGTTAGTGCCGATGATGGTCCCATGCCCCAGACCAGAGAGCATATCCTTCTTGCTCGTCAGGTTGGTGTGCCTTCGATTGTTGTCTTTTTGAATAAATGTGATATGGTCGATGACGAAGAGTTGATTGAATTGGTAGAGATGGAGCTCCAGGAGCTTTTGGATACCTATGAATTCCCAGGCGATGATACTCCTATAATCAGGGGTTCTGCTCTTAAGGCTTTGGAATGTGATAGCGCAGATGATGATGCTGCAAAACCAATTCATGAATTACTTGACATATTGGATTCATATGTTGCTGAGCCGGAAAGAGATACGGATAAACCATTTTTGATGCCCATTGAGGATGTGTTCAGTATTTCTGGTCGTGGTACGGTTGTAACCGGAAGAATTGACCGGGGAATCGTTAAAACGGGTGAAGAGATTGAAATTGTTGGTATCAGGGAAACTGCTAAGACTGTTTGTACTGGTGTTGAAATGTTCAGAAAACTTCTGGATCAAGGTCAGGCAGGCGATAATGTTGGGCTTTTGCTTCGTGGTACGAAAAGAGAGCAGGTTGAAAGAGGTCAGGTTGTTGCTAAACCTGGTACTATCAATCCCCATACAAAATTTAAAGCGGAAATGTATGCTCTGAGCAAAGAAGAGGGTGGACGTCATACTCCTTTCTTCAGTGGCTACAGACCCCAGTTCTTTTTTAGAACAACTGATATCACAGGTGTTTTGACTCTTGATGAGGGTGTTGAAATGATTATGCCTGGTGATAATGCAAACATTAACGTTGAGCTCATCAATCCTATTGCAATGGAAAAAGGACTTCGTTTTGCGATTAGAGAGGGTGGACGTACTGTTGGTGCCGGCGTTATCGGTGAAATTGTTGAATAAGAAAGAATTATTATTATGTTGAAAACTAAAATACGGATAAGGCTTAAAGCCTATGATCATAAGTTGCTTGATCAGTCATCGGTAGATATAGTTGATACGGCTAGGAAAACCGGCGCCAGAATAGTGGGACCGGTTCCCCTTCCTACCAGAATCAATAAGTTTACTGTGTTGCGGTCTCCCCATGTGAATAAGAAGTCACGGGAGCAGTTCGAAATCAGAACCCACAAACGGATGATGGATATTCTTGAGCCAACACAACAGACTGTTGATGCCTTGATGAAACTTGATCTTTCGCCCGGTGTTGATGTGGAAATTAAATTGTAGTTCAATAACAGGAACAAATTATGAGCGCAATTCTTGGAAGAAAAATCGGGATGACCAATGTGTTTTCCTCGGAGGGAAAACTCGTTCCTGTTACGGTGTTACAGGTCGGACCGTGTGTTGTTACCCAGGTAAAAACCACGGAAACTGATGGGTATACGGCGCTTCAATTGGGTTTTGATGAAAAACCCGTTGAAAAGTTGAATAAACCCGTGGCAGGTCATTTGAAAAAAGCTACTGATAAGGGATTTAAAGTTCTGAGAGAATTCAGGGCCGATGATGTAAAAGAGATGGAAGCTGGTATGACTATAGGGATTGATATGTTCTCTGTGGGTGAAAAGGTGACTGTGTCTGGAATTTCAAAGGGTCGAGGTTTTCAGGGAACCATTAAAAGGCACGGATTTAGCCGTGGACCTGAAACCCATGGTTGTAGAAATCATAGGAAACCGGGTTCCATCGGTAACAGCGCCTGGCCTGGTAAGGTTATTAAGGGTAAGAAAATGCCGGGACATATGGGTGTTGATAAAAAAACCGTTAAGAATCTCACCATTGTAGATATTAAGCATGAAGATAATCTGTTGCTGGTTAAAGGCCCTGTGCCTGGCTGCAAAACAGGTTTAATCGAAGTGCATAGGACTGACGTAAAAAAATAATAACTTTGCACCTACGGGTGCAAGTGTCAGTCTTGGAAAAGACGAAAACGCGGCTATGGGTATTGACGATTACTCGCAGTGATGCATAGCTGATCAAAAATTAAGAGGAAGAATATGGCTGCTGTCGATGTATTAAACAGTGCAGGTAAGAAAGTGTCTGAAGCAGAGCTTACTGATGAAGTATTCGGTATACCGGTAAAGACAAGCGTTCTTCATGAAGTAGTTAGATCCCAGCTCGCGGCAAAGCGAGAGGGGACAGCTGCGTCTAAGACAAGGGCTATGGTTGCTGGTAGCACTAAAAAGCTTTTCAGACAAAAAGGTACCGGAAATGCACGTGCCGGTAGTGTGAAGTCTCCATTGAGAAAAGGTGGAGGCGTTATTTTTGGCCCATCCCCACGATCTTATGCTTACAAAGTGCCTAAAAAAGTGCGACGACTTGCACTGAAAATGGCCCTAAGTAGTAAGCTTCAGGATAATACACTTTTTGTTATTGATGATTTTAAGCTTGAAGCAATTAAAACCAAGGTGTTGTCTGATGTCTTGGAAACATTGAATCTTCAAGATCTTCTCATCGTATCGGATTCAGAGGACGTTAATCTTGCGTTGTCTTCAAGAAATATCCCCGATGTGAAAGTGATTAAAACAATAGGTCTGAACGTGTATGATATCCTAAAGTTCAAAAACCTTCTGCTGGTTGAATCAACCATTAAGAATATTGAAGGGAGGTTAAGCTAAGATGAGAGAATATGATATAATCAGAGGACCTCTTGTTACTGAAAAAACAACTCTTCAGAAAGAGATCAACAATCAGCTGACCTTTAAAGTAGATAAAACTGCCAATCGAGTCGAAATTAAAGAGGCTGTTGAAAAAAACTTCAATACCAAAGTGAAACAGGTCAGAACGATTCAGGTCAAAGGTAAGGTTAAACAGCGCGGTAAGATTATTGGCAAAAAGAAAGATTGGAAAAAAGCCATTGTCACACTGATGCCAGGACAACGAATTGATTTTTTTGAAGGTGTTTAAAGAGGTATATATATGTCAACAATAATCAAGACAAAACCGACATCTCCCGGTAGACGTTCTCAGGAATACCTTTCTTTTGAAGAAATTACTAAAACAAAACCTGAAAGAAGTCTGACCAAAAGTATAAATAAACGGGCCGGTCGGAATTGCTACGGAAGAATCACTAGCAAGCACAGAGGTGGCGGGGCAAAAAAGAAATATCGTATTATCGATTTTAAACGGGACAAGGATGGAATTCCAGCCAAAGTCTCGGCCATTGAATATGATCCCAATAGAAGTGCCAGAATAGCACTTTTGGTTTATGCTGATGGAGAAAAACGATATATTTTGGCGCCCTTGGAAGTTAAAGTGGGTGATGTTCTGGAAACTGGATCGGAAGCGGATATCAAGCCTGGTAATTGTATGCCCCTTGAAAATATCCCCACTGGTACCAGAATTCATAATATCGAACTCAAGGAGAACAAAGGTGGCCAGATTGTCAGAAGCGCAGGCGGATATGCCAGGCTTATGGCTAAAGAAGGTACCTACGCTCAGGTATTGTTACCCTCCGGTGAAGTTCGTATGATTCATGTGAAGTGTAAGGCAACCGTTGGTAGAGTTGGTAATGAAAAACACGGTGATGTTAGTATCGGTAAGGCCGGTCGTTCCCGGTGGATGGGACGTCGTCCCTCAGTTCGTGGTGTTGCCATGAACCCTGTGGATCATCCAATGGGTGGTGGTGAAGGCCGTTCATCCGGTGGTCGCCAGCCTTGTACTCCCTGGGGTGTTCCCACTAAAGGTAAACGAACCAGGAATAATGCCAGAACGGATCGGTATATTGTTAAAAGAAGGGCTAAGAGAAAGTAATAGGTGAATAATTATGCCAAGATCGTTAAAAAAAGGACCTTATATTGCTGCTGAACTTTTAAAAAAAGTTCTTGGGGCGAACAAGGTTAAAAACAATAAAGTTATTAAGACCTGGTCTAGAAGATCAACCATTTTTCCTGAAATGGTAGGTGTCACCTTTGCCGTCCACAATGGAAGAAAATTCATTCCTGTTTTTGTTTCTGAAAATATGGTGGGTCATAAGCTTGGTGAATTTTCACCTACGAGAACATTTTGGGGTCATGCCGGAGATAAGAAAGCCAGACGGTAATCTGCGTACGTGATTAAAGGACACTAGTGATATGGAAGTAAAAGCAACTACAAGACATACAAGGACTTCAGCACTTAAGCTCCGGTTGCCGATCAATGAAGTGAAAGGTAAGAAAGCCGGGCAGGCGTTGACAATACTAAAGTTTATGCCAGTTAAAGCTGCCGGAATAATTTATAAAACATTGCAGTCAGCAATTGCCAATGCCGAGCACAATAACGAACTGGACGTGGACAAACTGGTTGTAAAGAATATCATTGTCGATCAAGGGGCTTCCATGAAACGGTTTAGGCCGCGGGCCAGAGGAAGAGCCAGTCGAATTTTGAAACGAACCAGTCATATAACAGTTATCGTTAGTGAAGCTGTTTAAATAAGGAGGAACAGGCTTGGGTCAGAAAGTACATCCTACCGGATTAAGATTAGGCATCATCAGGACATGGGATTCTAGATGGTATGCAGACAAAGAGTATGCTTCTTTTGTTGAAGAAGATTTCAAAGTTAGAAAATTTTTGAAAAAGAAACTCTATCACGCCGGCATATCAAAAATAGAAATCGAACGATTTTCAAAACAGATACGACTTCGGGTGTTTGCCGCAAGACCGGGTATTATTATCGGTAAAAAAGGGTCTGAAATCGCATTGCTCAAAAAAGAGCTTGAAAATATGATCTCCCCGGCTGTTCTCATTGATATCAAAGAGGTCAGAAGGCCAGAGATTGATGCACAACTTGTTGCTGAAAATATTGCTCAGCAATTGGAAAGAAGAATCGCCTTCAGGCGGGCTATGAAACGAAGTGTTTCTACAGCCATGAGATTCGGTGCCAAGGGTATTAAAATTATCTGCGCCGGTCGTTTGGGCGGGGCTGAAATGGCAAGAACTGAATGGTATAAGGAAGGACGGATTCCGTTGCATACATTGCGGGCAGATGTGGATTACGGCTTTATAGAAGCAAAAACCACATACGGACTGATTGGCATCAAGACTTTTATTTTTAAAGGTGAGGTGTTGCGTCCCGGCGAAAAGGCTTTGGCGACAAAATAGAGGCGATTAGGAGAAAAAGCAAATGCTCAGTCCAAAAAATGTAAAATTCCGTAAAGAGTTCCGTGGTAGAACCAAAGGGGTTCCCACCAGGGGAAATACCTTGAGTTTTGGTGAGTTCGGTCTTCAGGCTGTGGAATGCGGATATATAAATGCAAGACAAATTGAAGCGGCAAGAGTGGCGATGACCAGACATGCAAAAAGAGCTGGTAAGAGTTGGATCAGGTTTTTCCCGGACCATCCTGTTACAAAAAAACCTGCAGAGGTTAGAATGGGTAAGGGAAAGGGTGCAACCGACGCTTGGGTCGCCAGAATTAAGCCAGGTAAAATCCTTTATGAAATGGAAGGAATTCCAAGAGACTTGGCAAAAGAAGCCCTTCGACTTGCTGCAAGAAAGCTTTCCATAAAAACACGATTTGTGGAAAGGAGTAAATAAAGATGAAGATCAGCGAGATTAAAGAAATGGGTGCAGATCAGATTAAAGAGAAGCTTGTTGAACTCAAAAAAGAACTTTTCAATCTTCGTTTTCAAAATGATGTTGGACAGCTTGAGAACACAGCGACTCTTTCAAATGTCAAAAAAGATATTGCCAGACTCTATACAATATCAAAAGAAATGAATTTAAACATTATTTAATGTAAGAGTTATAGATATGGAAAATATTCAAAAAAATAAAAAAGAGCTGATGGGGCTGATTGTATCCGATAAAATGGATAAATCAGTAGTTGTTCAAGTCGAAAGATTTGTTCAGCATAAAGTTTATAAAAAATTCATCAAACGGTATAAAAAGTACCATGCCCATGATGAAACAAATGAGTGCAGGATTGGTGATGAAGTGAAAATCATCGAGACCAGGCCGTTGAGTAAGCTTAAACGTTTCCGGGTGACCGAGATTGTTAAAAAAGCGGTTTAGCTAAAGGAGTTGTGAAATGATTCAGACTGAAAGCAGACTTACTGTAGCAGATAACTCCGGAGCAAAGGAACTGTACTGCATTAAGGTACTGGGCGGATCTAAAAGAAGATACGCAAGCATTGGAGACATTATAGTTGTTTCTGTTAAAGAAGCGATTCCCAATGCAAAGGTTAGCAAAGGGGACGTTGTCCAGGCGGTTATTGTTAGAACTAAAAAAGAGATATCCAGACCGGATGGATCGTCCATCAGATTTGATGACAACTCTGCTGTAATTTTAAGTAAAAATAATGAACCGATAGGTACCCGTATCTTTGGTCCTGTGGCAAGGGAATTAAGGGCTAAAAGATTTATGAAAATAGTCTCTCTTGCCCCAGACGTACTTTAATTATCGGGTTATTGGAGAAAATTCCATGGAAGCTGTAAAGATAAGAATTAAAAAGAATGACAAGGTTAAAGTACTCACCGGAAAAGATAAGGGTAAGATCGGGAAAGTATTGAAAGTTGTCAAAAAAACCAGTCGCGTTGTTGTTGAAAATATTAATGTTGTGAAAGTCCATCAGAGACCTACCCAGGCAAATGCACAAGGTGGTATTGTTGATAAAAACATGCCCATTGATGTGTCCAATATCATGGTCATGTGCAACTCCTGTGTAAAACCTACTCGGATTGGTATTAAACAACTGGAAGATGGTAAACGGGTCAGAATCTGCAAAAAATGCAATCAGCAGATAGATTCTTAAAACCAAAACCGGAGAGAATAAATGACCACTCTTAAGGAAAAATATATTAACGAAGTCGTTCCTAAGCTGAGGGACACCTTTAATTACGTAAATGAATTACAGGTACCCAAGCTTGAGAAAATTGTATTGAACATGGGATTGGGTGAAGCTGTCAGAAATCCGAAAATTGTGGAAGTTGCCGCCCAGGAACTGACATTGATTGCCGGACAGAAAACTGTTGTTACAAGGGCTAAAAAACCCATTGCAAACTTCAAGCTGCGTGCAGATCTTCCCATCGGATGCAAGGTGACCCTGCGTCGTGAAAAAATGTTTGATTTTTTTGACAGACTTGTTAATATCGCATTACCTCGTGTGAGGGATTTTAGAGGAATACCTGGGAAATCTTTTGATGGCCGTGGCAATTTTAGCATGGGTATTACTGAGCATATTATATTTCCTGAAATTGACTATGATAAGACCGAGAGTATTAAGGGTCTTAATATTACGGTTGTGACCACAGCTAAAACCGATGAAGAAGGCAGAGTTTTCCTGAAACTTCTGGGAATGCCCTTCAAAAACTAAGGATCTTAAGGAGGAAAGCTTGGCTAAAAAAGCTTTAATCGCAAAGGCGGGAAGAACACCTAAGTTTGCTGTACGTGCGTATAACAGATGCCCCTTATGCGGTAGACCAAGAGCATTTATCAGAAAAGCTGGTATTTGCAGAATTTGTTTCCGGACACTTGCTTCTGAAGGTAAACTACCTGGTGTTACCAAATCAAGTTGGTAAAAAAACAAATTCTGAATAAAATTGTTAATAACAAATTTTAATATCAGTGGATTTTAAGGAGAGTAAAAATGGCAATTAGTGATCCAATTGCAGACATGCTTACTAGCATAAGAAATGGTGGAAAAGCAAGTCTTGCTAAAGTGGATATCCCCGGATCAACGATCAAAGTTGAAATGGTGCGGGTGCTTAAAGAGCAAGGATATATCAAAGATTACAAATTTCTTGAAAATGAGACACAGGGAGTCCTGCGTGTCTATCTAAAATATGTTTCTGACGGCAAACCCACAATTTATGGCATTGACCGAGTTAGTAAACCTTCTTGCAGGGTTTATAATAAGGCAAAACAGATTAAGCCGGTTTTAAACGGTCTGGGTATTTCCATCGTTTCAACTTCAAAGGGGTTGATGACGGACAAACAGGCTATCGAAGCGAACGTCGGCGGTGAAATTCTTTGTAACGTATGGTAAGACAGGAGTAGAATATGTCTAGAATAGGAAAACAGCCGGTTCAGCTTCCAGATAAGGTGGTCATTACCCTTGATGGAGACATGATTAATGTTAAGGGGCCTAAAGGCCAGCTTGATCGAAAATTGCACCCGGCGATTGATGTGGAAATTAATGACAACGTTTTAGAAGTTAAAACAGACCTTAAAGATAAGAAAAAAATGGCCCTCCAGGGACTGTTCAGATCTTTGATTTTTAATATGGTCGCCGGTGTTACCACTGGTTATGAAAAGAAACTTCTTCTTTCCGGAATCGGATATCGTGCCGAAACAAAGGGAAGTAACCTTGTATTAAATGTTGGATATTCAAACCCGGTCGATTTTGAACTTCCTGGTGGAGTTTCTGCCAAGGTTGAAAAAAATACGGAAATTACCCTGACTTGTATCGATAAAGAACTTCTTGGTCAGGCGGCAGCAAATATCAGAGCTATAAGACCTCCCGAGCCCTATAAAGGCAAAGGTATCATGTATTCAGATGAAAGAATTATCAGAAAAGCTGGTAAGACTGCTGGTAAAGACTAATAGGTGGGAATATAAAGATTATGGGAAATACATCTCCAAGGCTTGTATCAAGGCTTAAAAGAAAAAAACGAATCAGAAAGAGTATTTTTGGAAAGCAGGATCGTCCGAGAATGAGTGTTTTCAGAACTGCAAAACATATTTATGTACAGATCATTGATGATACACAAGGGGTAACCCTTGCATCTGCATCTACCATGGATAAGGAATACAAAGAAAATCCTGTGGCCGGAAAAAAACAGGAACTTGCAAAGGCGGTTGGAAACCTTATTGGCAAAAGGGCTATTGATAAAGGAATTACAAAGGTAGTTCTGGACAGAAATGGATTTTTATATCATGGTCGTATCAAAGCGCTTTCAGACGCGGCCCGTGAAGCCGGTTTGATATTCTAATTAAGGAGGAAGACCCTTGGCAAGACAACAAATGGAAGATAATGGTTTAATAGATAAGGTTGTAAGAATCAACCGTGTTGCAAAAGTTGTAAAAGGCGGTCGAAACTTTAGTTTCAGTGCATTGGTTGTGGTTGGGGATGGTGAAGGCAGCGTTGGATATGGTCTTGGTAAGGCTACCGAGGTTCCAGAAGCCATTAAAAAAGGTATGGAAAAAGCCAAACGGAATATGGTTAAAATATCCCTTCTGAATGGTACTGTACCTTTTGAGGTTGTTGGTCACGCTGGTGCCGGTCGAGTGCTTTTGAAACCTGCTTCTCCAGGAACAGGATTGATTGCTGGCGGTGGTATCCGTGCGGTTCTTGAAGCCGTCGGTGTTACTGATATCCTGACTAAATGTATTGGTACTCACAACACCCAGAATATTGTCAGAGCAACCATGGCTGGTCTCCAGTCCCTTTGTTCTAAAGAAGAGGTTGCTAAAAGACGTGGCCTTAGACCTGAAGAGATATAAAGAGGTTTGCAATGACTGAGAAACTCAAAATTACACAGATAAAAAGCACCATAGGGCGTCCGGCTATACAGGGACGAATTATTCGCTCCCTTGGCATCAAGCGGATGCATCATACAGTAGAGCACACTAAGGATCCTGTCATTTTAGGACAGATTAATAAAGTTTCACATCTGGTGAAAGTGGAGGAGGTGTAATATGCAACTTCATGATTTAGCACCTGCTCCCGGCAGCAGAAAAGCCCGGAAACGGGTTGGTAGGGGACCAGGCTCTGGTATGGGTAAGACTTCCACCAGGGGACATAAGGGACTCAAAGCCCGTTCAGGCGGAAATGTAAGGCCTGGATTTGAAGGTGGTCAGATGCCCATCTATCGTCGGCTTCCCAAACGGGGTTTTACCAATATATTTAAAACAAAATATGCTGTTTTAAATATTGAAGACCTGGAAGATAGATTTGAAGATGGGACAACCATTGATATGGATATCTTAAGACAGGTTGGTCTGGTTAAAGGTAAAGTCGACGGGGCGAAGCTTCTCGGTAATGGTGACACACAAAAGAAATTTGTTTTAAAGAATATTGTTGTCTCCAAAACGGCTAAAGAAAAGATCGTATCTGCCGGTGGCAGTATAGAATAACTTATATAGAATTGATGTAAGGATATATAGATGATCGAGAACAGCTACCAGAATTTATTTAAACTTCCTGATCTCAAACGCAAACTATTAATTACACTTGCATTGCTGTTTGTATATCGTGTGGGCGTTCATGTGCCGACACCCGGGATCGACGGTACAGCATTAGAATCCTTTTTTGCCTCTGCATCAGGGACCTTATTTTCTATGTTCAATATGTTCTCAGGCGGAGCTTTACAGAGGCTTTCCATCTTCGCTTTGGGGATCATGCCTTACATCAGTTCATCTATTATTTTAGAATTGATGACAGTGGTTGTTCCTCACCTTGACCAGTTGAAGAAAGAAGGGGATGCGGGCCGGAAAAAGAAAACCCAATATACTCGATATGGAACTGTCCTGTTAAGTATTATCCAGGGTTTTGGTATCAGTGTGGGGTTGGAAGCTATGACTTCTCCTGCAGGCGTTGCCATAGTACCCCATCCTGGATGGTCATTCCGTTTGATTACTATTATTACTTTGACTGCCGGTACCGCATTTATCATGTGGCTGGGGGAGCAGATTACCGAGCGGGGTATCGGCAACGGTATCTCCTTGATCATATTTGCCGGTATTGTTGCAAATATGCCGTCGGCATTTGGAAAGACTGTTCAGTTGATGAGTACGGGTGAGATGGGTATTTTTTCCCTGATTCTCCTGATTGTCTTGATGGTTATTGTTGTTGCCTGTATCATTTATATGGAACAGGCCCAGCGGCGGATACCGGTTCATTACGCAAAACGGGTTGTTGGACGGAAAATGTATGGGGGACAGACATCTCATCTTCCATTGAAGATCAATACCGCCGGTGTTATACCGCCGATTTTTGCATCTTCCATAATAATGTTTCCGACCACCCTGGCCCAGTTTATTAATATACCGGCCATGCAGATGGTTGCTGGCTTGTTCAGTCCGGGTACTATCTGGTATTATTTCCTATATATTGGATTTATTATCTTTTTCTGCTTTTTTTATACAGCTGTTCAGTTTAATCCGGAAGATGTGGCTGACAATATGAAAAAGAATGGGGGATATATTCCTGGTATCAGACCAGGGAAAAAGACTGCTGATTATATTGACAGGGTGTTGACACGAATTACCGTCGGCGGTGCTGTATATGTCTCTGCAGTTTGTGTTCTACCTACCATGCTGATGCATAAATTTAATGTCCCATTTTATTTCGGCGGTACCGCCCTCTTGATTGTTGTCGGGGTGGCTATTGATACTATTTCCCAGATTGAGTCCCATTTGATCTCTGGTAATTACGATGGTTTTTTGGGAAGGTCCGGGTCAAAACGTATCAAGAGTAGATCCTAAATTAAACATTCTAAACCAATAGGAGATGAAATAAAATTATGGCAAAAGAAGAACCCATCAAAGTTGACGGGAAAGTATTAGAAACATTGCCCAATGCCATGTTCAAAGTAGAGCTGGAAAACAAACATGTTTTGTTGGCCCATATTTCCGGTAAAATGAGAATGCATTTTATAAAAATTTTACCAGGTGACAGGGTGACAGTTGAAATATCACCCTACGATTTAAGTCGTGGTAGAATTACATATAGATTTAAATAATTTTTTATCAAATAAATTGAAATTGATAAAAAATACAAATCGAAATTAGGAGTAAATGGATGAAAGTAAGAGCATCTGTTAAACAAATTTGTAGAGATTGCAAAGTGATTAAGAGACGTGGTGTCATAAGAGTCATTTGTATAAACAAGCGCCATAAACAGCGTCAGGGATAGGGGGAAGGAAATTTGGCACGTATCGCAGGAGTAGATTTACCAAGAGATAAACACGCATGGATCGCCTTGACTTATATTTATGGTATCGGGGGCAGCAGATCAAAGCTCATACTTGAAAAAACAGGTATTGATCCAACTACAAAAGCAAATGATCTGACGGAAGTACAAGTTAATGAAATCAGAAAAGTCATTGACGCTGAGTACAAAGTTGAGGGAGAGCTTCGATCCGAAGTTTCCATGAACATCAAACGATTGATGGATCTAGGATGTTACAGAGGTCTTCGTCATCGTAAAGGTCTTCCATGTCATGGTCAGCGGACCAGTACAAATGCTCGGACCAGAAAGGGCCCCAAACGAACAGCAGTTAAAAAGAAAAAGTAGGATAATCTAAAAAGGTACTAATGTTATGGTAAAAAAGTCTAAAAAAACTGTATCCAAAAAAAAGGTGAGAAAGAATATATCCACAGGTATTGTGCATATTCAATCCACGTTTAACAACACCATCGTTACTATAGCCGATGAAAATGGTAACACCATATCATGGTCCAGTGCTGGTGTGCAGGGCTTTAAAGGTTCCAGAAAAAGTACTCCTTTTGCTGCAAAACTTGTGGCTGAAGATGCGGGTGCAAAAGCTATGGAGCATGGGCTTAAAAATATTGGCGTATATGTAAAAGGGCCTGGACCTGGAAGAGAATCCGCTTTGAGAGCACTTCATGCACTTGGATTCAATATTTCAATGATCAAGGATGTTACACCGGTTCCCCATAATGGATGCCGTCCGCCAAAAAGAAGAAGAGTATAAAAATATCAGAATTAAGTTCTTGGAGTGATAAAGGAGGAGAACGTTGGCACGATACACAGGATCTGTTTGCCGTCAATGCAGACGAGAAAATATGAAGCTTTTTTTGAAAGGCGACCGTTGTTTTTCAGATAAATGCAGTTATGATAGAAGAGGCTATCCGCCGGGGCAACACGGTCAGAGAAGAAGTAAACAATCTGATTACGGAATGCAGTTAAGAGAAAAACAAAAGGTTCGCCGGATTTATGGAATTTCTGAAAAACAATTCAGAATTGCCTTTAAGCGAGCAGATCGACAAAAAGGTATCACTGGTACTAACCTGTTAAGCCTTCTCGAAACCCGCATGGATAATGCTGTTTACCGGTTGGGATTTGTAAATTCCAGAACCCAGGGAAGACACTTTGTTCGTCATAACCATTTTACCGTAAATGGTAAAAAGGTTAATATTCCTTCCTATCAGGTAAAAAAAGGTGATGTAATAGAACTGCGGGAAAAAAGCCGTACAGTTCAAGCTATTACAGATTCTTTGGATGCCATTGTCAGGAGAGGAGTGCCCCAGTGGTTAGAAATTAATAAAGATAACTTTAAAGGTCAAATTGTTGGCATTCCAAGTCGAGAAGATATTACTCTTCCGATCCAGGAACAGTTGATAGTTGAGCTGTATTCAAAATAGGTACATCATTCTATATGGTTTATCCAAATATTTATTCAGGAGATTTAAATGTCATCTGAAAAACTTGCATATGTAAACTGGCGAGAGATGATCAAGCCGGAAAAGCTTGATGTTACCACAACCTCAACATATGGCAAATTCGTATGCGAACCCCTTGAGAGAGGGTATGGTATCACAATCGGTAACTCTCTGCGACGGATTGTTTTGTCATCTATATACGGCGCTGCCATTGTATCTGTGAAATTTGACGATGCCCTTCATGAATATAGTGTTATATCCGATGTTCGGGAGGATGTTTCCGAGATCATTTTAAACTTGAAAGAGTTGAAATTGAGGGTTGAGGACACGGAAGATAAAATACTGACCCTCCAGGCTAAGGGTGAAGGCAGCGTGACTGGTGCTGATATTATCAGCCCCGACGGCAAAGTTGAAATTCTTAACCCCGAACAGCACATTGCTACATTGTCAAAAAATGGTTTGTTGAACATGACAATGGTAGTAAAAACTGGTAAGGGATATGCCCTGGCATCGGTCAATAAAGATGAGGATGCACCCATTGGCACCATACCAATCGATTCTGTGTTTGCACCTATTAAGCGTGTTAAATATGTGGTTGGTACTTCCAGGATCGGTCAAAAAACCGATTATGATAAGTTGACCCTGGAAGTCTGGACAGATGGTAGTGTTACACCCGATGATTCCGTTGCTTTTGGTGCTAAAATTCTCAAGGAACAGATGAATCCCTTTATCAATTTTGATGAGGAGATGGAACCGGATGACATCGAAGACAATGCTGATGATGCAGACCGGGGATTTAATGAAAATATTTATCGATCGGTGGATGAATTGGAACTATCTGTCAGAAGTTCCAATTGTCTGAAAAATGCCAGGATTGATACCATTTATCAGCTGGTTCAAAAAACAGATGGTGAAATGCTTAAAACCAAGAATTTTGGTAGAAAATCCTTGAACGAAATTAAGGAAGTCCTGCACACCATGGAACTTTCCCTGGGCATGGATCTTGAGGGATTTGAACCGCCAGAAGATGAGAATAATCAGGAAGGAGAGTAAATTCCATGAAGCATAGAAAATCTGTATTAAAACTGAACAGAACCTCCAGCCATAGAAAGGCTATGTTTAGAAACATGGTAACTTCTCTGTTCAAACACAGCAGCATTAAAACCACAGAAGCCAAAGCAAAAGGTCTGCGATCCATTGCCGACAAAATGATTACTTTGGCAAAACGAGGTGATTTACACGCCAGAAGACAGGCCCTGGCCTACATTCGGGAAAGCGATGTTGTTCATACGCTGTTTAATGAAGTTGGAGAGAAGTTTAATTCAAGACAGGGCGGTTATACAAGAATTATTAAACTTGGACCCAGAAAAGGCGATGTAGCCTCTATGGTCCAGATTGAATTGATTCAAGATTGATCACTCTTTCTTAAGGTAATATTGCAAAAATCCCCGGCAGGTTGATCCCGCCGGGGATTTTTGTTTTTTATGGGTGAGTTGTCGTTCAAGCAACAATTAGATTATTGCCACGGCCCTTACCCATCCCGCAGAAGCAGCTTTGATTTTTACGGGAAAACAGGAGATTTGGAATCCGTGGGGTTGGGGTATCTTATCAAGGTTGGTGAGTTTTTCCATATGGCAATAGCCCTTTTCAATACCTGCAAAATGTGCTTCCCATATGATGGCTGGATCATCTGTTTTTTTGAACTCCTCGGCTAAATATGGTAGGGGTCTATCCCAGGACCAGGCATCAATCCCAGTGATTTTCACTCCTTTTTCAAGCAGGTATAGTGTGGAGTCCCGGGTCATACCGCAACCCTTTGTCAGGTATTCTTCTTTACCCCAGAATTTATCCGCCCCTGTTCTTATGAGTACAATATCAAAGGGTTTGAGCTCATAATCTATCCTTTTTAATTCAGCCTTGATTTGATCCCTTGAAATGGGTTCTCCATCTCCCAGGTGGGAAAAATTTAGAAGAACACCATCATTGAAACACCATTCCAGGGGAATTTCATCTATTGTCAGAGCTTTTTTCCCCTTGTCCATTGTCGGGTGATAATGGTAGGGGGCATCCAGGTGAGTTCCTGAATGGGTCGTAAGGGAAACCATCTCCAAAGCCCATCCAAGGCCGTTTGGAAGTTGGTTTTCTTCTAAGCCGGGGAAAAAATCCTTCATCTGGGTGGCACCTGCTTTGTGATCAACATATGTGATTTTGGGGATCATCATGGGGGGGTCGCTTGGCAGATCTGCTTCTATGTTGATACTCAGGTCTATTATCTTTTTTTTCATGGTTTTTCCTTTAATGGATTACTGGCTCCTGGCCGTCCAGAACTTCCCGGATGATAAACAAAAGATCCTGGTTTTGCAATGGCTTTTGGAGGTATCGGCTGATCCCGATTTCAATGGCATGGTGTTTTGTAATATTTTCGCTATAACCGGTACATAAAATAATGGGCATTTTGCTTCGGATGTGAAGGACTCTTTTGGCTAATTCATAACCGGTCATCCGGGGCATGGCCATATCTGTGATTATCAGGTCAAAATAGTCTGGATTCTCTTCAAAGGCTGCCAGGGCTTTTTCACCGTCTTGAAAGGAATGGGCGGTGTAGCCAATATTTTCAAGCAGCTCCCGGGTCAGATTTCTGATATCCTTGTCATCATCTACGACCATGATGGTTTCGTTTCCTCCTTCGGGTTCATCAACAGGGGGAGGAGCTTGGGGTGTCGATTTATCGTCTTTTTCCACTATCGGCAGATAGATTAAAAACTTGGTCCCGATTCCAGGTTCACTCTCGGCATGGATTATTCCGTCATGTTCATCGACTATGGCATGGACCAATGCCAGCCCGAAGCCGGTTCCCCGTCCGACCTCCTTGGTCGTGAAATATGGATCAAAGGCTTTTTCCAGGGTGTTTTGATCCATACCACAACCCGTGTCTAGGACTTCCAGTTTCAGGTAGTTGTAGGGTGGTTGAAGGGGTACCGGCTGATCCCTGTGGGTGGTCCTATCAATATCTTCCAGGCGTACAGTTAAAATGCCGCCGGTTTTCGGCATGGAGTGGTAGGCATTGGTACATAGATTCATGATCACCTGGTGCATTTGTGTGGGATCGGCCATGACCACCGCTGTGGATAAAATTTGTGTTTTAATCTCAATGGTGGTGGGGATGGATGAGCGTAGTAATTTAAGGGTTTCTTTTAGAATTAAATAGATTTTTAATGGGTGCTTTTTATATTCTGTTTGTCTGCTGAATGTAAGGATCTGTTGTACCAGACCTGCGGCACGCTGGGCGCCTTTTATGATCTGGGTGATATGCTTTTTTGTCTTTTCCGGGTTTTCTATGGTCATTGCTGCCAATTGGGTATAGCCAAAGATGCTGGAGAGAATATTATTGAAATCATGGGCAATTCCGCCGGCCAGGGTTCCTATTGCCTCCATCTTTTGGGATCTTTCAAGTTGCACAGCCAGGTGACGCCTCGCAGCATCCGCCTGTTTGAGGTTTGTGATATCTCTTCCCTCTACGATGAGAAATTCGATCTGATTGGAGTTGTTAAATACCGGCTTTATGGATATATCAAGATTTCTTATCTCGCCGGTTTTGGCCTTATTGGTGGTTTCCATTCGAACCAATTCTCCCTTTAAACCCTTGTGAATTGCTTCTTTGATCTCTTCTTGACCAGTGGGGTCATGGCCCCACCATAGGGTTTCCCAAAAGGGTTTATAAAGAACTTCAGCTTCGGTACAATCTGCAAAATCAAGGGCGCTCTGGTTGACCTCTTCGAGGATACCATAGGGGGATACAATACCTGTATATTGAAATGATTGATTAAAAAGTCCTCGAAGTTTAAGCTCATTTTCCACCAGTGCTGCCTGGGTGGCAATTGTTTTTTGAATCTCATTGTTGAGTTTTTCATGGTAATCTTCCAGGCGATCCATGAAGGAATTAAAATGTCTGGATAATTTTCCCAGTTCGTCCTGGGAGTCATAATTCATTCTCACGGAAAAATCGCCCCGGCTTCCGGCTTCCAGTTTTTGAATTAATTTATCCAGGGGTCTTGTGATCGAGCGACTGATGAAAAAGGTCAGAATAACGGTAGATAACAGGGTGATTATAAGTACTGCTGCCAGAATGGTTTTAAATGTCTTAAGGGGGGAGAACACTTCTTCCACATAGCTTGTGGAGCCTACAATCCATTTAAATTGGGGTAAATTTTTGAAAATAACTATTTTTTCCCTGAGCCGGTTTTCGTCGGGGTTTTTCCAGAAATACCGGAGTTTTCCATTTTTTTGATCAAGCATCTGGCGTACGAAGGGGCTGGTATCCTCTGCCTGTTCCAGGAGATTTGATCCCTGGAGCCGGGGGTGTATAAGAGCCATGCCGGTTTCATCCATTACAAAGGCATACCCTGTTTTTCCTGATTTGAAGGCGAGAATACTTTCCTTAAATTGATTGATATCAACCAGATAGCTGAATTCATCCCGATAGGTGGACACGGAAATAATCCAGTCCAGGGGTTCAAAATATACCATGTACAGGGCTTTTGCACGTTCGTGGGATTCTCCTGGATTTTTCCAGTTATATTCCAGGTATCCTTCTTTTATGGATAATTGTTGTTTGATAAAATCAAATTTTGACAGATTTTCGCCCTTCACCTTTTCCTTGGGGTGGATTACTATCAGGCCGTTACTGTCCAGACAATAAATATATCCGCTGATCCCAACGGACTGGGTTAAAAAAATTTCTTCGATGGTTTTGATGGCTTGTTCACGGGTCATGGTGCCTGCTTTGTACTTGTCGTAGAAATACTGGGCAATCTCCAGGTTTTTTTCGGCGATGGCCTGTAACCTGTTTTTAATGGAAATTGTGGCCGAAATCTGAATCAGGTTTATCAAAGATTCGGTTGTATCGGTCAGTTCTTTTTCAATATTGGTTTCAAGTGTTTTTTTTACCTGGTAGTAGGCAAGGACACTTCCGATGAGGATCAGAGGCACAAAGGCTGCCAAAAAAGCTACCAGCAGCTTATTCCTGAATTTGAGTTGTTTAAATACCATGGATCATTGGGTAACCGCATATCAATGGTTTTTATTTCAGCCAGGTTTATATGAAAGAACCAGCCAACCTATCGTATTCTTTCATGTTTTGTTGTGGGCAAGTCGATGGAACTTGCCTGGCGGCCCATGGCCGTTATTAGGATTATAAAACCGTGCAAATTACGATAATGATACTATATCATTGAAGATTAGAAAAGAAATATTTGCCGGATCTAAGAAAATCATGGCGGCGGGGGGGGACGCACTGGGAGTTCAGTTATTGTTTTTTTCCTGCTTAGCTTTGTAGAGTCTTTTATCTGCTTGTTTTAACAGGGCCTTTGATGAGTCAATATCCTTTTCAGATATGGTGGAAATTCCATAACTTAATTTTATAAAAAAGCTTGTGTCATTTGCAGATAGGGGAGATGAATCCAGATTTTTTCTTACCCGGTTAATATAGTTTTCTGCCTGGGCCCTGGTGGTGGAAGGGAAAATGACAACAAATTCGTCACCGGCAAACCGGGCCACAATATCGGAATCGCGTTTGAGTTGGTTTAAAGAGTTGGAAATGTGACAGAGAGCTCGATCTCCATTATCGTGGCCAAAGGTGTCATTAATGGATTTGAAATCATCAAGATCCAGAAAAAGGAGGGTCAATTCGATTTTATATCGTTTTGCCCGCAAAAATTCTCTTTCCAGGATTCTTTCCATGACCCTTCGGTTCAACAGACCTGTCAGAGGATCATGGAAGGCCAAAAATTTTAATTGTTCGTGGGCTGTAACATTTGAAAGACATAAAGAGACTTTTAAGGCCAGTTGTTCCAATAGAGAGGTATCTATTCCGGGTTCAAACCGGGTTTTATCTTTGTCTGCCTGGTTGATACTTCCGATGACCGTTCCGTCCAGTGTAATCGGGGCAATGGCAATGGAGCCCACGTTATAGTCGGCTATTTCCGGAACCAGGGCATCAAAAAATTCCAGGTTCTCATTGGCCAATAAGGGCTTAAGGCTGTTTTGTGTCACGGATAAAAATTTTTCTTTGGGTACAAAGGCGGTGGAAGTTTTTAATAGTTGGGAATTTTGAATATCGTGGAGCTGTTTTGCAATGGAGCTTTCTTCTATGATCGAAATCCATATATAACCGATGGAAAACTTATCACTTATTTCAAATAAAAGTCTTTCAAGAAAATCCTGAAAATTTAATATGGTGAGGATGCTTATCTCTATTTCATTGAATTTTCTGGCAATTTTTTCATTGTCATTTAACCTGGTTAGAAGAGAAGGTGGAATCTCCATTTTTTATTATCCTGATATTTCATATTTTTAGGGTCAGTATTTAAGAAAGACTATTATTGTTTAATGGGCATGGGATAGAAAGTCAACCGGCAAAATATTTTTACCCCATTTCATTTGATATGGTTAAATGCAAAAAAAAAGTATTCTTTATCTTAAAACCCCGATGATTTACTATATCCGTTCCAGGGGAACTTTTTTGAGGTTGACAAGTGGAGGTGTTTGTTATAGCGCTTATCCTAGGGCCATTAATGATGCTGAGTAATTATATCAATCGAAATTAATGATTACTAATAGTGGAGGAATGAGGTCTTTTTGAATGATTCCAGAGTTTTAAGATCAACGCAGGCTTTATTTGATATACTCCGCGGTAAGATTTTATCTTTTGTCGATAAACCCTTTATCTCCAAAAATCCCCTCCACCGGCTAATTCCAATCAAGACAGATCTTTGTCATTGCCTTACCCTGGGCGTTTTTATCGGTGAAAAATCCCTTGCCCTTGTTCTGACCGATGAAAAAAAACATGGAGCCGATAAAGAACTTATAAAATGGTCCCATATTCGGTTCCCGGAAGATCTGGATATTAAGGATAAAGATTTTCCTCTATTTTTAAAGTCGTCCATTACCAAATTTCTGGGAAAAAATAAAAAGGTAGCAGTATGGACGGCAATCGAGTCAAAATATCTAAAACTGCGCAATATTGTTCTGCCGGATCTCAAAGAGGGTAAAATTGCCAATGCCGCTCTCTGGGGGCTGAAAAAGGATATTGACATAGATCCTGCAAAAGAAATTTTTGATTATGATTTTATCGCCGATACATGGGTTGACGGCGTTAAAAAGAAAAATGTCGTTGCCTTTGCAGGAGAGAAAGAACAACTCAATTTTATTAAAAATCTTTTTTCAACTGCCGGATTCTCCCTGACCGGAATAACTGCAATGCCCTTTGCCCTGCAAAATTTTATCAGGACCGGTTTTATTAAGGCCGATGAATCTCCCATTCTCATGGTTAATATAGCAAGGCATAGTTCTGAGATTTCCTGTCTATCCAAAAAAGGTGTTTTCCTGACAAGAAATCTTAGAACCGGTTCCGCAGGTCTTGTGGAAAAAATCATGTAAGATGTTGAATCATCCATTGATGGCGACAGCATTGCTAAATGCCTTTTGGCCCAGACAGACAAAAAGGGCCCCGTGTTTAAATTGATGGAAGAGCCGGTGGATAGACTGGTGGGAAAAATTGTCAGAACAGGTGAGTATTGTTCCCATAATTATGCCGGTAATAAGCCTGTTTCAAGATTTCTTTTTTATGGAGAAACAGATGATTGCAGGGCGTTTAATGAATATGCAGCTGAACATGCTTCCATCAAAATAGAAAAGTTTTCCCCCTTTGAAGATCAATCAAATCCTTCTGCCAGTAAAATGCCCCGGGGGGCCCAGGATCGCTCTTGTATTATCCCAGCTCTTGGTATTGCCATGTCCAACAATGAATATACCCCCAATTTTCTTTATACCTACCTTCAAAAAAATATCAAACTTCGATACCAAAAAATAAATTTGGGTATTGTTGCGGCCTGCCTTGTCGGTGTGATGGTTTGCACCGGGGTCTGGGGATGGTTTAAAAATATTGAATCAAAGGAACTCAATAAAATAAAAACCATCGAAACCCAGTTGGATTTCTATAATCCCGTCGTTACCCAAAACTCCTTGGACAAAAAAATTGTGGAAGCCGGGAAAAAAGCCGGAATGATCAACAGATATGCCAGGGATTTTATCTCTCCTGCGGTCATTAATGAAATATGTTCCCTGACTCCTGAAAAAATATCCCTTATCTCCCTGGAATCTGATTTCAGGGAAGACATTATTCAAAACCGTCCCAGCAACAAAAAAACAACCCGGGTTAAAAGAAAAAAATCGGTCACCATAAGGGGCCTTGTCAAAACTGAGTTTACCGCCCTTGAATCCGCATTAACGGGATATGTTTTAGGCCTAGGGGATTCACCTCTTTTTGGTGAAATTTTACTCAGGGACAAAAAGGTTGAAACCCAGCGGGATTCAAATCTTTTGATGTTCACCGCAGATATGGAGATTCTTTAATGACGGGGAAGGATCAAAAAAAAGAGTTGAAAAAACTTCCCCCCCTGACCCTGGCATTGGTTATCGGTTCATTTGTTGTTGTGGCTGCCTTTATCATGGGAATCGTTTTTCCCCAGTATCAAAGGGTGGAAAAAGTAAAAGATTTATCTCTTTCAAAAACTTTTCTGTTAGAAGAGCAAAAAAAATTATTCCCCCTCTATGCAAAGGCTAGCGCCCTGTCCGAGGTTAAATTTGATCCGGCATTACCGTTCCGGGAAAGAAAAGCCATTTCAAGGGACAAGATTTACACCCTTTCCAAGGTTTTTGGCAACCTTGCCCGGGAAAACAATATGGAATTTATAGGACATAGTCTTGATATCGGTTCATTAAAGGGCAGTTCCAATTTAATTTCCATGGATCTTGAGTTCAGCGGCGCTTTGTTTGACTTTAGAAATTGTCTTATCGGTCTGGTTGCCCTTCCATTTTTTAACAGCATGGAAACCATTAAAATCACCACGGATCAAACCAATGTTAAAAAGTATTTAACAAAAATAAGGATAAGCATTGATAAGCATTCATAGGCATTGATAGAGTTTGATAGAGATTTATAAGTATTGATAGAGTTTGATTGAAATTTACTGATAGGTATTTACTGATAGGCATTAATAAAGATAGGCAAGAATTAAATTATGAATAAACAAGAAATTATTATCATAGGGTTTGCGGTGGTCATAGGGGTTTACGGCCTTCTGGATTATTTTGTTTTTTCTCCAAAAAATCAAAAGGCAGATGACATGCAGATGGCCCAGGCAATCACTAAGCTTGACGCCTTTGCCGATTCTGCCGGATCAAAACTTGTCAAGGTTAACTCAAAAAACAAATCCCGGGACACAAAATATCTGATTTTAAAGGCCGAGTCCCGATGGGAAAATGACCCTTTTAGCAGCTTTAACGGGCCAAAGACAGGGGAACAAAGATCAAATGAGCCAAAGACCTCGCAGGGGATTTCTTATACAGGATTTATCAAGGCCGGTAACAAGATTTTAGCAGTGATAAACGGCATGGAATATATAAGGGGAGAATCCCTCAAGGAACTGGGGCACCAGGTTACCAGCATCACCCCTTCCAAGGTGGTTTTGTTCACCGAAGCAAATAAAGAGATTTTTCTTCAATTGGAAGAAAATTAAGTGGAAATTGAGAACAAAAATGGTTAAAAAAAATATACTAAATTGTTTGCTGGTACTGGGTCTTATTTTTTTGATCTCGGGGTGTAGGAGTTCTAAAAAAGAAGAGGTGAAACCGGACAGGTTTGAAAAATGGAGAGCCCTTGCAGAAGAATCCGCAGGGCACACCCCGGATCCTAGGATCTACGAGACTGTGCCCGATGATAAAATTAAAGTGGGGGACAGGGAGATTTACCAGGAGCAATTGCCCCAGCAGATTCAAGAACCTGAAAAAAAACTGCCGGACCTGCCCATCTCCATGAAGATGCATGATGTTCCCGTGGCGGTACTCCTAAGAACCCTTGCCAGGGTGGCTGACATGAACATTATGATCAGTGAAAACGTAACGGGCCAGGCCAAGATAAATATTTCCAATATTCCATGGAGCCAGGCGTTTACTGGTCTTTTGACCACCTATAGCCTCAGCTATAAATGGAGCGGGGATATTTTAAGGGTGATCTGCGTTGAAGATCTGAACAGGGAAATCGCTCTCATGGAGGCCACCCAGAAATTCCAGAAGAGTAAAAAAGAACATGCTATAGCAATGATGGCCATAGAACAGGAAAAAGGAAAGCTGGAACCCCTAGTCACCAGGATTGTCAAAATAGATTTTACCGATCTTTCCGCCCTGAGAACCAACCTTGAAACTTATCTTTCCGCCAATACCAGGGATGTTGAGATATCCCGGGGGGAAAATGCCTTTGAAGGGATCCAGGATACTAAATCCACGGGGTTCCGGGGTTCCATTCTCATGGATGAAAATACAAATTCTCTTATTCTCCACGCCACAAGATCGGATATTAAAAAAATCATGCCCATAATTGTAAGCCTTGACCGCCCCAGCAAGCAGATATTGATCGAGGCCCATATTGTGGAGGCAAATTCCGACACCGCCAAGGAGCTTGGTGTCCAGTGGGGTGGCCTTGGCACCTCAACACGTTCCGGGGGGAAAAGCTATTCCATCGGCGGCAATATGCAGGAGTTCAACCGTGCCATGACCGATGAAGACGGTAACCCCATCCCCTATGATCCCACCGACGGATATATTTCAAACTTTCCCATCGATGCCACCACTGGCTTGAGCCTGGGGCTTATGACCCAGAAGATAGGAGAATACGTTCTCTATGCCCAGCTTTCGGCCCTCCAGGAGGAAGGAAAGCTCAATATCCTTTCAAAACCCTCCATTACTACCATGGATCATCGCAAAGCCACCATAGAAAGCGGCAGGGAAATACCCTTCCAGTCCGTTGAAGATGACGAGGTGAAAATTGAATGGAAAAAGGCCGTTATCCTCCTTGAGGTTACCCCCCATGTGGTCAACGATAATGTGATCCGCCTTGAGATACTCACCCATAAAGATGAGTTTGACACGACAAATCCCGTGTTGGGAAATCCCACCATCATAACCAAGCATGCCCAGACCATGGTGAATCTTTTTGACGGCCAGACCACGGTCATAGGGGGTCTTAACAAGGAGTATATCCAGGAGGGGGAATCCGGGGTGCCGTGGTTAAAGGATGTTCCCGGCCTTGGCTGGCTTTTTAAAAGCATTTCCGATTCTTCTGATATGGAAGAGCTGCTGATTTTTATAACCCCCCATATTCTCAAGGGCAGACATCCTGGGCTAAACAAGGCAAAGGGTTAGGAGGCTATAAATGAATAAGCTTTTGGCAAAACGTAAAAAACTGGGGGAGATGCTGTTAGAAGCTGGGCTGATCGACAAAGACCAGCTTGAAAAAGCCCTGGCCTGCCACGGTGCTGCTGGAAAAAAACTGGGGCAGTATATGATCGATGAGGAGATGGTCACCGAAGAGGCCATCGTAAAACTGATCTCCGATCAATTAAAGATCAAACGATATGATCCTTTAATCCATGGTGTTAAAAAAAGTTCTGCTGAAATCTTTGATGTGAACATGGCCCAAAAGCTGCAGGCCATTCCCATTGACAGCCGGGAGGATCTTCTCACCGTTGCCATGTCGGACCCCCTTGATATCAATGCCCTGGATCATATTGAGCTCATAGCCGACATGGAAGTGGAAGCTGTTATCTGTACCCAGCAGGAACTTAATCTTCTTATTTCCACCCTCTATGGAGATTACGCCGGTAAAAATGGCGTCATGGATAATATCCAGGAGATCCAGGAAATGGATGTGGTGGAAGATGATTTGAGTTTTTCAGAAGAACAATCGGCAACTTCTCTTCTGGATATGGCCGAAGAGGCCCCTGTCATCCGCCTTGTCAATTCCATTTTGACCCAGGCCGTCAAAGAAGGAGCCAGCGACATCCACCTTAGTCCTGAAAAAGAATATGTTGAGATAAGGTTCCGGGTGGATGGAAAACTTCACAATATTCCCTCTCCTCCCAAGTCCATGTTTCTTTCCATGGTTTCCCGGCTCAAAATACTTGCCAACCTTGATATCTCAGTATCAAGGATTCCCCAGGACGGCAGGTTCACCGTGTTGGTGGATGAAAAGGAGATCAATATCCGGGTTTCCAGCCTTCCCACGGTCTATGGTGAAAATCTGGTCCTGCGGCTTCTGGATACAAGTGCAGGAATTTACAGCCTGGAAAAACTGGGAGTCTCCCCGGCGGATATTCAGCTCATAAATAAAATGATCAAAATGCCCCATGGGATGATTCTTTGCACGGGGCCCACGGGAAGTGGAAAAAGTACCTCCCTTTTTGCCATGCTAAAGCTTATTAACACCCCCGACACCAATATCATCACTTTAGAAGACCCCGTGGAATACCGCATGGAGCATATTCGCCAGGCCCAGCTCAATAAAAAGGCGGGGATGACCTTTGCAAGCGGTCTGCGTTCCATATTAAGGCAGGACCCCGATGTGATCATGATCGGGGAGATCCGGGACGGGGAAACAGCAGGAGTAGCCGTCCAGGCGGCTCTTACAGGACATATGGTGCTAAGCACGGTACACACCAATGATGCAGCAGGGGCCATCACAAGGTTTGTCGACATGGGCATAGAACCCTTTCTTGTTTCTTCTGTGATGCTGGTCTCCATTGCCCAGCGCCTGATCAGAAAGGTCTGCCCCCATTGCAAAAAATCCTATAAGCCCGAAGGAGAAATTATAAAATTCTGGGGCCTTGAAAAAACAAAGGATCTTGATTTTGTAAAAGCCACGGGGTGTTTTAAATGCAAGGACACAGGATACAGCGGAAGGACGGGACTCTACGAGGTTCTCAATATTGACGAGGATGTGAAAAGTATGATTTTGGCAGGCAAATCCGCCCAGGAGATCACCAGAACCTGTGCCCTTTCAGGCCAGCTTACGACCTTGAAACAGGACGCCGCCCAGAAGGTGGCCTCGGGGCTTACAACCGTGGAGGAGGCGGCTTCGGCCATTATGACCTGATTATGACTACTTTTACCTATTGTGCCATAAATGAAAACGGCAATGAGATCACAGGGGAGATAATAGCCGATTCCGAGGAGATCGCCCTTAAGATGCTTGCTTCCCGGGGCCATATCCCCGAAGGGGTGGAGGAAAAATCCGAGTCTTTTTTGGAGGGGTCCAATTTTTTAACCAGGATAGAGGAAAATCTTACCCCGGTTAAACCAAGGGATATCATCCTTTTTACAAAGCAGCTCAAAACCCTCATCCAGGCAGGAGTAGCCATGGTCCAGATTCTTGCCATCATGGAAGCCCAGACGGAAAACAAGCGTCTCCGGGCAATAATTGGCCGGTTATCAGAAGATATCAGGGAAGGCTCCTCCCTTTTTGATGCATTTGTAAGGCATAAAAAGGTTTTTTCCCCCCTTTATTGCTCCATGATCAAGGCCGGGGAAACAAGCGGGGCTCTGCCGGAGGTTCTGGATCGCCTTATCTATATCATCGACCACGAGCACAAGGTGAAATCCGATATAAAGGCAGCCCTTCGTTATCCCCTTATTGTGGTATGTTTCTTAGGGGTTGCTTTTTTTGTCCTTCTCACCGTGGTGATCCCAAAATTTGTTACAATCTTTGAAAGGGCCAAAATTGAACTGCCCCTGCCCACAAAGATTTGCCTTGTTCTTTATAATATCATCCACAATTATTGGGTTTTTATACTTCTGGGTTCAGTTCTTGGCATTATAGTCCTTGTTAAATTTTTTCGCACTGAACAGGGCAGATATCTAAGGGACAGGTTTTTGATGAATCTTCCCCTGGTGGGTCCTTTGATTGTAAAATCGGCCATGTCAAGGTTTGCCAGCATTTTTTCCATCCTCCAGTCAAGCGGGATAACCGTGCTGGAATCCATGGATATCTTGTCCAACACCATGGGCAACGCCGCCATCACAAGGGAGTTTGTAAAGCTGAAACAATTGCTAAGAGAAGGCCGGGGCATAGCCCGTCCCCTGGGCCAGGCAAAATATTTTACCCCCATGGTTATCAACATGGTGGCTGTGGGAGAAGAATCCGGCAAGCTTGACAATATGTTGGAAGAGATTGCCACCCACTATGATGTTGAGGTGGAATACAGCACCAAACAGCTTTCCGAAGCTGTGGGGCCCCTTTTGACCATCGGTCTTGCAGCAGTTGTGGGCTTCTTTGCTTTGGCCATATTTTTGCCCATGTGGGATCTGACCAAGATGGTGAACTAGTGCTTGAACGAAAACCCACACATCTGCTGCGTTGCTGCAAAAGTTTGAAATCCTCATGTACTGAAGTACACTCCGGGTTCAAACTTTCTTGCGCCTTGCATATGTGCAAGCCTTCATCCAAGCACGGGGTTTTGTACTATTAAATAGCTGAATTTTTAATTCTAATTTAAAGGAGATTTGTAAATGGAAAGAAAAAGTATCATCAGAAACCAGAAGGGCTTTACCCTCATCGAAATTATTGCGACTTTGATTATCCTGGGTGTTCTCAGTGCCGTGGCCGTGCCAAGGTATCTGGATATGGTTACCAATTCCCGGACACAAGCAGTTCAGGGTGCTCTAGGTGCGGCTGCCAGTAATGTAAGTATAAATTTTGCAAATAGTATTTTAGCTGGTGGAACAGTAGCAGCAGCTTTAACTGCTGCAGTTGGCAGTAATGTAACCGTGGGGGATTATACTGTGACTTATGTAACGAATTTAACGGATTCTAATGCTATTGATATTACAGTTACAGGCCCAGCTGGGTTAACTACAAATGTACCTACTGCTAGTTTAACAAAAACAGTAACTTTACTATAACAAGCCCAGTGATTTTGCCAAGAGCCTCTGGGAAGATTACCTTCCATACTAATTTTATGGGTTGATCTTCCCTCCAGATTTCTGGTTTTACGGGGTTTGAAATTATTTTATTATCCTGGTTCATATCTTGGGAGCAGGACTGGATAAAGGTTTTTCCATGGAAAAGATAGGAAATTTTTTCACAGAAAATAAAGGTTTCACCCTGATTGAGGTGGTTGCGGTTCTTGTCATGATCGGCATTATTTCAGCGGTTATCATGGCAAGGGCCAATACCATGAACGCCGATGTCATAGGGGACATTGCCATGGTTAAAAGCCATTTGCGGTATGCCCAGGGCAGAGCCATGGCAAATGATGCCAATACCTGGAGCATTGTTTTTGCGGGATCAAGCTATGCCCTTTTCCGGGGGGCTGTGAAAAAGGCTCTTCCCGGTGGAAATGGCCTTGATATAAGTTTTGCTCCCTCCCTTTCCTCTAATGAAACAGTGGCCTTTGACTGGTGGGGGGCTCCCTACTATACCGATGCAGGGCTTACTTTGCCTAAAACCGACGGCAGCCTGGCCTTGGGGGGTGGTAATACAATCATAATAACTCCTGTGACAGGGTTCATACCATGATACAAAAGATGTCCTGTGATAAGGGCTTTACCCTGTTGGAACTGATAATTGCCATCATCATCACGGCAATTATGGGTTCCATGCTCGTCTCCTTTACTGGCACGGCTCTTACCCAGAGTGCCGTGCCAGCAATTAATATGGCAAGGTTCTATGAGCAGAATAAGCTTGCCGATAAGATTATTGCCGACTACAAGGCGGATTATCTTGCAGGCTTTGCAAACCCCCTTGCAAATTTTGTCCAAAAAATCAGTGGTTCACCAGGGTATAATACTAATTATATAAGCGTTGGAACCCAATTTATTCAATATGATCAAAACTTTAATATAAGCAATTCTAATAACAACACCCAGGGACTATTAAGGGTGACCCTGACCCCGGCTCCGGGGCAACCCGGTGGGCCCATAAGTTTTCTTCTGGTGGAATAATAAAAAGAGGTGTTATTGTGACGGGGTTTCCGGGCAAAATTAAATCCGATGGCGGTTTCACCCTTATCGAGGTGATAAGTGTGCTTTTATTGGTTGGGATCCTGGCCTCCCTTGCGGGCCTTGGTATTGTCCAGGTTACAAAATCCTTTTTGTTTGCAAGAAATACAAATGAAATGGGCCAGAAAAATGTTTTACCCATGACAAGGCTTCGCCGCTCCCTTGCAAATTTAACCGCCGTCCAGGCGGCAACTTCTTCTTCCATCACCCTGGATCTGCTTCAAAATGGCAAAGATACCAGGGAAACTTATTCATGGGGAGGTTCGGGAAATCCCCTGACCTTGACCCTGGCCGGCACTAATCCCCCTGCCTATGCCCTTGTTGACAATGTTCGAGATTTTTCCCTGGAGTATACGACCCAGGCCGGGAATACCTGGAGCCTGGGAGATAAGCTTTCAACTCTTGCACATATAGGTATCAATCTCACCCTTGCAGGGGGAGACGGCAGTCAGGAGATGAAGTTTTCCGAAGGGGTGGTGCCGAGAAATACCTTTATACCCACCGATACTACAGGTTTTCCCCAGGGTGGTACAGCAAGTGAATATCCCGCTCTATGCTTTATCAAATCAAAACTTTACAGGGATAAAAATCCTGATATTCTGGATCTTTACAGGAAGGTAAGGCAAAAGCTTTTTTCGGCGGGAACTTTTGGGGAGAAAATAGTTTCCGGCTATTATGATTTAAGCCGCAGTTTATGCCGGGTTTCCGACAGCCATCCTGTAATTTTCTGGATTTTAAAAACTATTTTTCTTTTTCTGACGGGATTTGTTTTTTTGATTTTTTATTTTCCCCTGGCTTTTCCCGCCTTTTTCCTTGCGGCCTGGCTTGTTTTCAGGGTGAAGCAAAAATGTTCTGTAAAACCCTTAAAAATTTTAAACAATGAGCGGGGGAGCATTCTTATTGGTGTGATCATCACCATGGTGATAATGGCAGCTTTATCCGGGGCCATGCTGTCCATGTTTTCCAGCGCAAGTATAGGTTCTGTTTCCCCCAGAATCTCCCAGCAGGCATATTATCTTGCAGAATCGGGCCTTGGTTATGCCGCCCAGAGATATCTTTTAAATAATGGAACTGATGCAGATTTTATTCAATCTTTGAATACCACCGGGTCCTTTCCATTGGTTCCAGGAGGCACTGACAGTTTCTCTTTGGATATTCAAAGTTTCTGGTTTAATAATGTAACTTCTGGCAGCTCAACTACTCTCAGTGTTTCAGCCTTTGGTTTATTGCCCGATGCCGTTGTGGCTGGCCTTTCAGGTTTTATTCAAATCCCTGTTTCCGGGGGAACGTCCATTGTCAGTTACACCGATACCGATACCAATACCGATACCGATACCGATTTTCAATTTGTCCTTTCCACAGCTTCCACCTACACCGCCGGAAATGTTTTTCCCGCCTGCCAGCCAGGAACCCAGACCCTAGGGGCCAATGAACTGGGAAGGGACCCGGATCTTGTCAAAAATTATCTGTCCGTTGCCGCTGCCGATGATTTAGCCCTTTTTCCCGATGTGAACGGGATAATTAATTTTACCGACCCCGATGGTAATGCCCATCTTTTGATCTACAGAAGGAAATCAGGAACCCAGCTCCAGGGTTTGCAATATCCCCAGGGGATTATTTTTCCCTCGGCAGGTGTGGATATTAACGCTGATACCTTTGTGGTCCTGGGAAAACATGCCATCATAAAAAGTACAGGAACTTCCGGAACAGGGGATTTTACCGCCACCCAGACAATAACCCTCCACCAGCCCCTTTCTTCCGTGGAGTTGTTCTCAAAGGTTGAGGGGGGGGGGCAACTTTGATACCTCGGATGACAGCAGTAAAATGGATTCAAAAATAGGCAGCCATGGGGTTTATGACGGAGCCCTTAAAATCACCAGTACCAAGCAGACCTATTCCTACACCAATTATACCTCCGGGGGGGATACAGCTCCCGTGATGCACAGTGAAAGCCTTGCCGTTGTCAAGTGGAATAAATTTGAAGATAATTTATTAAAAAACATTTGGGAAAAATCCGACAAGAAGTTAAGCTATGATCTCCAGGCAAAAATCAAGTTCACAGAAGATGAAGACGATACAGATCTCCAACCAGTGAATCATCCCGGCTGCTATATGCCGGGATTGTCCTTCAGGGTTCGTTCTCCCAAGAAGGGAAGCTTTGGCCAGGCAACCTACTATGGATTGTCTTTTCTAAGGGGGCTTAAGGGGATAGAAAAATTTTCCGAATCAACGGGGAGTGGCTGCGGCAACAATTATTCCTATTGGTATTCGGAAAGCGATGATATCAGTGATAATTTTTTCAACAACCATGGTTCCACGGACAGGGCTTTTGATATTGAACCCTGTAATAAATCCGATTTTACCCCCAGTGACTGGGATGATGATCCCCCCCTGGACGGTATTCCCTATATAATGCTCTGGCAAAAGGATGTCAGCACAAATGCCGCAGGAGAAGCTGTGAACACGGGGGGATGTGGAGGTGGCAGTGATTATTCCCCCTGGGAGTGGCTTGCCTATACCCCCCTTGTGGATGCTGTCCAGGTGAAAATTTATCATTATAAGGTTCCCTCTTCTGATGAAAACAACTCTCTTGAAATTGATCTTTTTTACGAGGGTGAAAATACTGCTCTTTTACAATACCACAAGGATTCATATACTGCCTGGAAGCTAAAGGACAGGTTTGGGATATTGGGAATCAGTACAAAAGAAGAGGTTGAAATTTTAGGCTCTCCTGGCCCCAAAGGTATTATTATCAGGGACCCTTCCACCTATGAGGATGGGGATAACACGGGGAAACCGGTTGATACCTTTGACGGCCAGGAGGTTCCCGTGGGGTTTATCAGGGTTCCCACGGAAAATGACGAAATGGGAAAAGCCTCATATAATTATAAAATTTATATAAAGGCCTGGGCCACGGTGATGGTCAGGGTCTATGAAATGGAGGGAAATCTTGATTGTAATAATGATACAGGAGATGATAGCGGCAATGAAAGAATAAACGCCATCTCAGCTTTTATTTCTGATCCAGATGGAGTTTCAGGGACCAAAGTAAGTACCAAGGATAAAATAAGAAAACCTTACCCCAGGGGCACGGTAAAATGGCCCCACAACGGTGACTATTTTACCCAAGTTGTCTGGCAGGGGCTTAGAAGTGACAGTGATCAGAAGCCTGTGGTTGATCCCGAAACAGGTTATACCAGCAAAACCCTGAAAAATGCTGAAAATTATGGCTGTGTGGCGGAGTCGGATGCTTATATTAAATTGGTGGAAAAGGGAAAGGACAGTGAAGATGACAATGTGGTCGTTTACACTGCAACCTATACTACACGGGATTATTTTCAGAAATCCACCCCCTATGATGTGTCAGAGTTCGGGCTTCACACCCTTGGAATAAACGGGGATGAAACGCTTGAAGCATTACACCGGGAGGCTGCTTTTTTTGACGATTTTTACTGGCAGTTGTGGGAGGGTGGGAAAAAAGGTCTTGTCCCCGGCATCCAGGAACAATAGAGAAAACAGCAATTTCCATACAAACTTGCTTTCATAAACTTCCAAACAATTACGCCAGGAAAGGAGGTAATGTTTTTTTGCTCATTCTCACCAAACTTTGGGTTAGGCTTCCGAGGTGAATGGCGTTTTGCCCCGTCCATGGGGCACACTGCCATTCCCGTTACAAACCTCACCTCCTTTTTCCTGCCTTATGCATTGGTAAATATTATATCGGTGATTATGTTAACCTGCCAGGCAATCTTAAAATATTTAAAATTTTCTTGTTTTACCAAAATCAAATAACAGCATGAATGTAAAAAATTTTAAAAAGGGCTATCAAGACTTAAAGTGGTATTATTGATAATTTGATTTTCTTATGATGTTTATCCATAGGGATAATTAATCTTGAGCGGACAAAATGTTTGATTGATATCCAATAATGCATTATATTTCCATTACAGCCTGTTGAAATATCTTTGCACGTATTTACAATACTGATACAAATTTCTGTCAGTAGTTGTGCCAGTAGGTTTGTCGTTTATACAAATAGGATATCATTGAAATTTACAAGATATATAAGTCAGTATAGTTATTTGTTATACTCAATATTAACGGATACATATGAATGAAATAATCAAAATATTGGATGAATCTTTTTCTTCAATAGAAATGGTCTTGCAAACACTGAATTCATTTGAAATTCGTTTAAGTGAATTAAAAAAATCAGCTATCAGTATAAAATACATATCACAAATGGCTAAAGAAAAAGGTGTATCATACGATGAAATGTCCAGCAGAATTGCTACTGATATACAACTGTTGAAATACAAAATCAAATCATATAAAAACTATTTAAATTTTGAAAAACAGTCAGAAATAAAAGATAACATAAAGTCTCCCCATCCCAATGATGATAACAAGAACACTGATTGTAACAGTCATGAGTTTGAAATAATAAAGCTCAACCAAATCATTGATGACTTAAGGCAAAAAGGGAAAAAAGCAGTAGCTTCACGGGATAAATGGAAAAAAAGAACTAAGGTAGCCGAGTCAAAATTGCATGAAAGCAATACACTGAACAATAATAATAAATTCAAGAGGCTTAAAATATCGTTTTTGAAAATGTACCACCCTGATAATATTTCGGGTGATAGATTTGAGAAATTAATCAAACAGGAAATATTTAAAGAGTTTTGGCAAGTGATTGAAAAAATAGAAAAAGAATAAACATAACGAAAAAATGCAGGGGACGCAAAAATCTGATATTGTTTGCCACGTTACAACAACCATCGATAGATTTTTTAATTTAGCAGGATCCAGCTAAAAGATAGAACAAGGGTTGAGCTTAGATTTAAATTTTCAATCAAATGATTCTTTCTTTTTTAAAAGAATAGACCGGGAATTCCCATAGAAAAAAAATATCTTTAAAGATAGCCAGTAAATTGCAAATCCTGCAAGAACATCAACTATATAATGCTGTTTACAGGTGAGGGTGGTTGCAATGATCATTATACCCCAGGCGGTGTAAAACTTTGTTTTTGGTTTATTGCTACTGTGCCTTATGGCAGTCAGGCATAAAATAGTATGAAGGCTTGGCAGGCAATTGCTGGGCCCATCAAAAAGAACCCAAAAAGAGTTGAACATGGATGTAAGGGGATGGGTATAATAAAACTGATCCCTGGGAAAGCCCACGGGAAAAAAGATAAAAAAGAGAACGGCCAGTCCCAGCTGGATATGGGTAAGTATGAAAATATCTCTCACCTCATCATCATCTTTGCTCCTTGCAATGACAATAAAAGTATAGACAAGATAACTTATATAAATTGGAATAGTCCAGGGTAAAAAGGGGATGCTCTCATCAAGGGTTGTCATGGTAAGCTGTCTTGGTTCAAAAAAATGGAATCTGTTTGTCACTTGGTAAATAATGATAAAGGGCAGCCAGAGTATATAATAGTTAAGAATGCTTTTATGTTTTTTAACCTTTAAAAATTCAGGCATGGGCCTTTTTTTTAAACTCCTTAAACCCCAGGGCAACCAAAAGAAAAATTGTGAGGGAAAGCCATTGGGAGGCCGATAAATTATACCAGTATGCCCTGTCAAAATCGTCCCTGATAAATTCGATCAAAAATCTGAATATGGCATAATAGAAAACATAATTAAAAAAAAGTACCGGGCTTTTTTCTTTTTTGTAGGCCCTCCAGCAAAAAAAAGATAGAAAAAAAAGCACAAGGGCTGAAATGATCTGGGTGGGAATTACGGGAAGGGATGGCGGGGGGACAAATCCATGGGTAAGCCCCCTTTTCATATGTTCGGCGGAAGCCGCTGACCCCATGGGAAAGCTAACCCCGAAAAACTTGGAATAAATCCCATAACAGCATCCGTTTGCAAAGCAGGCAAGCCGTGCAAATCCCAGGATAAAAAACAGGATAAACCCTTTCCTGTTCAGGTAGTCAAGAGAGTTTTTGCGCAAAATCATTGTTGAAACAATGAAAATTGCAGGGGGGTAGAAAAAAACTGCTCCATAGAGAACCTTGACGGTTCCCAAGAGATCGGTAAAAACCACATCCTGCCACGTGAGTCTTCTTTGAACAAAATTTGGAATTTTATCAAAAAAATAGTGGAACCAGTTGGCCCCCTGGATACAGATAATGACCACCACAAAATATGCAATAGATGCCAGGAAAACGGTTTTTAAATTGATGCATTTGCGATCCAGATCATAAATGTCTTCTTCTGCGGCAACAAACATCACCCAGCCGATCAAAATTCCAATTAGATAAAATAGATAATAGGTACTTAAAAATCCAATATTGATCGATGGCAGCATATCTTGTTTTTCACTCCTCTGAATCGTCATTGCCTGTCTTTTTAAAACACTAGGGACAATGTCATATTGCTGACTTTTTTTAAATAGAAAATTCGGGGATTGTTTTTTTTGAAAAATAATTATTGGATTACTTATATTTCTTGAGTAAAACATTTTTTTAGTATAAAAACACAGTTTGTCGGGGGCTGTAAGGGGTTCATGGAAATAAAAAGGATCAGATGTTTCAATTTGGAAAAGCATACAAAAGTAAAGTTTTCGGTGTTTTCGCATTGGTGGTTTATCTATATGCCCTAGCTGACATGAAAGAGCTTTTTCCTGGTTTAATTGCTGCAAAAGATTGTGGGAACCCCCGGGCGTTATTTGGTTTTGCCCTGGTAGTTTCCATGCCGGTTATTGGTATTTTATGTTTATTGATACCAGGAATAATTTTGGAACAATTTTCTTATAATGTTGAAATATTAACTCCGCTGGTTGTAAACGAAAATTTTATCCATTTTATCGGGTATTTAATATTGGTAGTATCAATGGCTGTATTTACATTGTTTATGAAATAGCATTTTGGACAATTTGCGTGGAACGTGACAGCCTCGCCATGTGATCTTGCTGGGCTAATTTGGCCGGAATTAAGTAAATAAGTTATTCCTATGCTCCAATTGCTAATTGTTTAAGTGGATTTGTTTCTGCGGCAAGTAAGTTATAAAGGTCTTTATTAAAAAGAAAAAAGTTGGATGTAAATTAAATTTTATAATAATAGAAAAACATGGCGTATAGCTTGGTTGATTGGAAGTGTTATTGGTATTTTATATACTCTTTTTTCTTTGAACTTATATCATTTTTACCTATATTTTTATTGTGTTGGTTTTTTTTCACTGATAAATTCTCTAATACCGTGGGGCGAAATTGATTTTGAAAAAATATCATTGTATTACTGGAGTGGATTGAAACGCAAGGCAGTTACATTTTACTGGAATCAGATAGAATCAGTGGGGTTTATAAAAGAGAAAAAAAAAGTTCAGGGTGGGGCTCGTATAGGTTTGCCCATTGAAGTAGAAAAAAAAGTTTTTTGTATAAAAATGAAAGAAGATTATAAAAACACAGATCAATTATGTGATGCAACCAACAAAGACTCCTTTTATTATGATGATCAAAACAAAAATTTTATCGTTTATCAAAAACCAGAAAATGGCTTTCTTTCCTTGATATTCCATGCACAAAAATTTACAAATATACTATAAGATAGAGAGATGCCCAAAAAAAAGAAAAATCTAAGACGAAGACGTAAACATGAATCACCAATAAATAATGACAGGACTTTAGAAGGAATTTTTGTATGCTTGTTCCTCTGTCTATGCTTTATTGCACTTTTATTAGTTTATATTGATAGATCAATAGAACAATATGAATTTTATAAAGATGGAATAAAAATAAATGGATATATAGTTGATTACTGGTACAAAGATTCGTATGAATCAATGTCTTCTTATGATCGCAGTCGCCAAAGAGTCAGAAATCATTACATTACACTTAAATATAAACCTAATGATGAAGACATAATAATATCAATGCCTGTAAATCATCAATACTCTGTTGGTAATAGTGTTCCTGTTACTTATGAGCGTTCTAATCCAAACCATGTAAGGATTGGAAAATATGAAGGCAAAAAATCAATGGTCGAAATAATAGGATTGGATAATTACAAATTTTATCCAGGGTATATTTTTATATGTTTCATGATTATTCTGGGCGGTTGGGGATTTTTAAAAGGAATGTACATTTATATATATAATATTCCCCCTTGGAAAAGATAAACCTAAAGTTTTACTTTAGGGTCTACTATTGACACCTGTTAAGGATTTATACTATTACGTTTTATAATCAAATAATACACTGGATAAATCAGTGATCAAAATGTTAGCCAACTAAAAGTCCAAAAGAGTTTATATGAACATACTAAAAATAGCAGCATTCACGGATGATAACAAAGGTGGTAATCCTGCGGGTATTGTAATTTGTGATGAAATGCCAAAAGAAAAAGAAATGCTTAGCATTGCTAAACAAGTGGGGTATTCTGAAACAGCATTTTTAAAATCTTTTAAGGACGGTTGGAGAATTCGTTATTTCTCTCCAGAGATAGAAGTTGCTTTTTGTGGACATGCTACGATTGCCAGTGGATCTGCTTTGGGCAGTCGCTTCGGGGAGGGTGTGTATAAGCTATTTCTCAATAATGATGAAATAAGTGTAAATGTTTCAAAATCCGCGAATGGCAGATACACGGCAGCCTTGCAGTCTCCTGAAACATGGTCAGATGCAGCACCGCAGGAGTTTACTGAACAAATTCTCAAGTTCTTTAAGTTATCAGCGACAGATCTTGACCCGAGCTTTCCGATTCGCGTTGCCTTTGCTGGTGCGAAGCATCTTATCATTGTCGTTAAAAAACGCAAGACGCTTGCGGAAATGGATTACCATTTTGAGAATACAAAAGCTCTAATGCTTAGTGAGGATATAGCTACAATCAGTTTGTTATGGCCTGAGTCTGACGGTATTTTTCATTCTCGCAATGCTTTTGCGCCTGGTGGGGTATATGAGGATCCAGCTACAGGTGCTGCGGCAGCTGCTCTAGCAGGTTATTTGCGAGATATAGATTGGCAAGGAAAAAAAAGATTTGAAATTATCCAGGGAGAAGACATGGGTTGTTCATCACGTCTATTTGTGGAATATACTTTAAAGCCTGGTGCAAGCGTAAGAGTAGCTGGGGAAACCCGTAATATCAGTGAGAATAAAGATTAACAGGTTACTTCACTTGACCACAATCGCGCGCCTGCGGCGCCAGTTTGCGTCATCTATTTGCCAATATGCGAACAATAGAAAAATTTGGATAAATCTGCGCCGATCAGCACTATGTTACACTTTTTCTTGTTCATGATGTCAGAAAATTCAGATATCTAAAATATCCAGCCCTGCTTTTTTAAAGAAGGTCAAGAGTCAAACTAACTTCCATGAGAAGGCCTATTGTCAAAATAATTTTTTGCCGGGGAATTGGTTGAATATATTTTTTGTATCCTGGAGTATTTTGGTCCTTCTGGATAATCTGAACTAGGGATAATTAATCACAACTTCAACCATCCTTTAAAATTGAACCTCAAAGATTTCCACCATAGTTACTCGTTGAAATATCTTTACATGTATTAGAAATATTGATACTGTTTTTATATTATGGTAAAAAAATTATCAAGAAATTTTATAAAAGGGGTTGGGTCTGTAATTAATATATACCCTAGGAAAAAATACTCCGTTAGATCATACAAGCCTTGCCAATCAAGCGCAGAATGTCTAAAAGGTGATTGGGAAAGAGTAGGGATGGCTATATCAAAAGCGACCTCCTCCTATACCAATGGGAAAAGGTAAAAGAAATAAGGCTCGAAGGCCTCCCCCCGCTAAGCGCCTCCCAGATAAAAATAACCCAACTATAGTGCAACAAGAATATAAGGCTGAACAATTTCAAGGTCCGCTCCCTCCACCCCAAATTTTGGCAGGCTATGAACAGTTATTGCCGGGGGCTGCTGACCGGATTCTGGCAATGGCGGAGAAAGAAACTGCCCACCGCCATATGTTGGAGGAGAAGTCTCTTGATGCTGAAATAGAAGGGTTAAAAAATGAAGCTGGTGATACTAAAAGAGGACAGTACTGTGGGCTTGCAATTGGAATAATAGCTATTGTGAGCGGTGCATACACAGCTACTAATGGGGCACCGTGGCCCGGTGGCTTTATAGGGACTGGCGGGGTTGTCGCTCTTGTTTCTGCTTTTATCGTTGGCAGAAATAACCCTCATTCCAACAATGGAGATCAACAATCCAAAGAAGTTGTGCCATATCCAGATAAATAATTACTCCCCAGCATCTCCCCCCCCAAAGTTTTGATAGTCGTACGTTAGCTGGCTGTGAGTATGGAAATCAATATTCTCTTCAAAAAAAAATTAGATTGGGATTTTATTCGTCTATACATTTGCTGGATTATTGATACCTCTGAAAATTTTAAAAAAAATGCACGATTCCTATTAAATACTGCGGTTCGCATGGATGCGAAAAGAGCAGTATTTACCTTAGGAATCGGGACAGGAGGTCCCTGGAGAATGAGTTGACGCCCTGTCCTGTCCTATCTTTTCGGCGTCAACTCCAACCATGCTTTAAAATTGAACTTCAAAGACTTACTAAAATTACTGTATTGGAATATCTTGACAGGGGTTTAAAATATTGATATCGCTTTTGTATCATGTTCTTATTAGCTGGTCGGATATCATTTAAAATTTACAAGATATACAGGTCTGTGTAGGTAGCTAATAAATCATAAATCTTAGCGTAATATTTATATTCTGTAGTTATTTAGTCTTACACATCGTTATGGGCAACAATAAACGATTCTTCTGAAGATAAGGCTCTCAAAAGATGACAAAATCAAACACTAAAGAACGGAGGTGATACTTCAATTTGCTTTAGATGGATCTTGCAAAATTTACTGCCCTCCTGCAAAAAGTATCACTACATTTTTGCAGGGGCGACAAATTCGCTGATCCATTTGAGGAATTATATCCGCTTAGGAATGCAAACGAATTAACCTGAACAAATTCACCATAGGTCTCCGTTCAATCAGCAATGCATGACAACCTGTGGCATGACATCGTACTGCGCGTGATCATAATTATGTTCATGTAATTTAATTTACGCTCCTAAGAATTTCATGGGGAATTTATCCTAAATGTTTAAGTGAATCCAAGAATCCATTAAACAATAAAAAAAGGTGCAAAATGAAAAATTCATTTAAAACAAAAATGTTGCAAAGTGCTATCACGCTGTTTTTTGTATTATCTTTAAGTTCAATTGCATGGGCAGATGTACCCATAAATATATTTCCAACCCATTACCAGTATGCAAAAGCCATAGATGACAATAAAATAGAATCAATTATCACTGACAACTTAAAATTATCTGAAAATCTTCATTATAAGGTAAACGTAAAAATCATATATAAACCATCTGGTGACCCTGATCATTTGATTGTGTATATATTAAGCAACCATACCTATCTATTTGAAACAACACGCATAGACATCAATGATGCCTACCAGGTAATCTCTATTGAAACAAAATATCTGGAAACAGAAGCTGACTATTCCCAGGGGGATGTGGAAGTTTATGCAAGTTGCCCTGATAAATCCGTGGAGATGGTGTTTTCAACATGTGAGACAGGAATACAAACAGCAGTTGCCGGGATCAATTTTGCTGCTGGGGTAGCAGAAGATGCAGGATATAACGTGGAGGTACTTTTGGGAAATGCAGAAAACAGATCTGCAATACTAAACTGGCTTGAATGCGATGACCTGGTATACTTTGGCAGAATCGGCCATGGAAGCACTACCGGCATCATGGTTTCCAATGGAACATTATCTTATAACGACTTTCGGAATATGCCATTAGATACATTAAACAGCAAAGTCCTTTATTTCAACTCATGCCAGGTTCATAACAGCCCATTGCAGCCAGCCATCCTAAATGCAGGTGCCCAAAAATATATCGGAGGTATTGATAATCTGTATATCGGATCGTCTGAGGAGGTGTTTAAGTGTGTTGCCACAGATGCGATTCAAAACCATGAACCACTGACTTCCACACTTGCAGACTGCGAAAAAACACATTATCCATACACAGGAGCCCATGGAATTTCAGGTAACGGTTCGGATTATGTTGATGTTGGTGATGATGGACTCTCGCTCAATGATGTATTCGGACAATATATTCGCCAACCTCCCACCAATGAATGGCACACAGGTACCATTTCCATGGTCGGTAATTCCATGCAATGGGAAAATGAAGCAGGCTGGACCTGGACACTAATACCGGATCTTACAGAAAGAAAGCTTTTTACCAACAAGGAGTGTCCATATTTCGAATCTGATGTTGGTAAATCCTTTAACCTTATTCTGAATCAGGATGAAACCGAGGTCGAAAGTTTTCAATTTCTTGGAGAGTTTTACCAACGGCAATAATCGGTATTGATGATGCTCGTCATGATTTTAATGGATGAGGAGTGACTACTCCCCCCACTAAGGAGCGTAAATTAAATTACATGAACATAATTATGATCACGCGCAGTGTGATGTCATACCTATTTAACATCAGTTAAATACATTGACTTTATTAATGATCATGCAGAAATCCATATTCCGTTTGGTAGAAAAGTACGAATTACCTAGTGGTATTGCTACTAGCTTTCCATCATAATCAACACCCTAAAACTTTACAATGCAAAGATAAGATAAAATTCCATAACCTGTCTCCCCATTAATAAAAACAAATTAAAAAAATAGGGCCGGAACTTTCAAAAGAATACCCATATACTGCAATCAAACCAAGCATTTATATAAAAAAAAGTGATAAAATAAAAAAAACAATTATTAAATAATTAATCATTGTTAAATGATTTACACAAAAGGGGAAAAGTGTAATTATTTTAATTAGTTTATAAAAACTTACAAAAAAAAGGCTCAAACATGGGAATATATATATTTAGCGATATACACGGCAATCTTGACGCTTACAATGCAGTCATGGAGTATATAGACAAAAACCTAAGAGAGCATGATCAAGTTGTGTGCGTAGGAGATCTCATAGACAGAGGATCAAAATCAGCAGAAGTTGTTATAAAATACGCAAAAAAAATGCAATCCGATCCCAGGTACCATTTTGTTTTGGGAAATCACGAATCGTTACTTTTGAATGCAATTTTAGCTGAAATTTGTAATGACACCGGAAGTGATTATAGTAATAAATGGTACAATTGGAGTGCAAACGGCGGAATCACAGTTTGCATGGAATTGAACAAGAAGCCAAATTTATTCAACAACTTTTTTAAAAGTTTTTTGTATCTGTTAGACAAAGGGAATGGAAGAATATATGTACGAACCAAACATACCTACGTCATTACCCATGCTGGCCTGACAACAAAAAATCTAAAAATCGAGGCTCAAAGGGATGAAGCAGGTATATCTAAAAAGATTATACCGCGTATATGGTCGAGACACACAAATGAAAATAATGTAGGAGAGGAAAAAACAAGTTTCGAGAAAATAAGAAAACGTAGAAAAGATATAAAGCTTGATAATAAACATAGAAAGTATCATGTACACGGTCATACCCCTACCGATATTAAAGAGATAACAAGAAGATGGAATGAGTCCTATGAAGCCTATGCAGCCTTAAAAGAGTTCAATCTTCCCGTGGATGCTGGTCTTGCTTACTGCCTTAATAATGCAGCAGCCAATGTTGCCTGCGCTTACATTTCAAGTGATCCTGATGCAAAAATATCCCACAGTGTAACAATAATACCAGTCGTTGGCAGAACAGATATAATAATGACAAGGGGAGATGAATTGGATAAGGAAAATAAAGCTTATAACCAAGACTCGTTTAATTGGTTCATGGATCAAGTTAACCCGTTTATAGATAAAGCCAGCGACTATATTGATAAGATAGGCCGGGTGGATTATAAGTTCTCTTTTCTGATCGACAGACAAATATCATGGGGTGGTGATACTTTCAAAAAATTTTACGACGATGATTATCGAAATATAGTACCATCCAAAAAGGCACCTGTAATCAAGGATAGCCCCCGTGATCGTCCCTTGGTAAAATATATCCAGGATCGACGGAGAAAAGGAAAAGTTGGGCGAGGATGGTGGGTAAGGCAAGCTTACCAGCGTGAAGCAAAATTAGCTAGTGGCATCTGGGCCTACTCTATTTTATACAATATTTTAACTCCCGAAGACATTTCTAATGACGATATTAAATCTTATTATAAAACTATAATAGACGGCAAACTGCACACCGCCATCCAGAACACTATGGATGATGAAGGCAAAAACATTGGCATAGCGTTTTTAAGAAAGATTAAAAAACGCTATGATAAATTATGATCTGCTTCCTCAGGCTTTTATAATTTTTCGATGAACCGGAAAAAATAATAAAACCGTGGAACCATATCAGCCCACGGCCTTATTATTTGCTGTATTAATTATTTAAAGAACAACTTTTAAAGAATAGGAAAAATTTTGTCCATTTTATCCTGATTCTTTTTTGTGAGGTGATTGACTTTGGATAAACCCTTGTCGATAAATTTATTAAAATAGTCCTGTTCCGTTGCATTGAGGGGAAGACTTATGATGTCAATTTGATATCCTGTTCTTGAAGGCAGATTTCTTTGGGCCCCGGTATTCATGATGTCGTTTGCTATTGCCGGGGTGTTATGGGTCGAAGAATGTACATCGTGACCAAGAAGAGTATGTATTATCTCATGGGCCATGGTTTCACCGATGAGTCTTCCGAAAAAATGTGCTGTAAAATCATCAAAAGCCTGTGTTACTGTTGTAAGGTTTTTTATATATGAAACCAATGCACGAATTTCCTGGGTCACCGAGCTTGTGGTGGGAACAGTCTGAACATATCCACCGGGATAGATTTCAATTTTTTCGTTATATACTTTGGATGAAAAATAGTTTGGAAATACCGGTGCCTTACCGAAAGCTCCCTTAGCGCCAGTGTCTTTAAATGTTACTATTGTGACATATTGTGAAGAGAGGTGGGTCGGAAGTTTTTCTCCTGATATTGTCCATACCGTTCTTACATTTGTTGTTTTCAGGATATGATCACAGGTTGTTTTGGCCTGGGCAAGTATCTCTTTTTTAAGAGTGAATACTCCCAAAGTTTGAAGAGCTGTTTTAAATAGGGCTGCATCTTCTTTAACCTCAACAAATTGTGGAATGCTTATTGGGATTGTGTGGTGATATTGTCCGGCAAAAATTGATAATTTGTGGAGTCCCGGTGTCAGACACTGGAAAGCCGTTTTTAATTTGTTTTTAGCTGTAAAATTGCCGATTCCCGATGCAACGTACCATGTGGTGGCTTTAACCGTGGGGCTTTTGGTTGCTTCAAGATTGATTACACCTGTTTTATCATTTTTTGATGGCTTGAAAGATCGCGTATCGCCTGATAGCGGGTTAATTGTAACCATTGCCAGGCTGTCTTCTACTGTTTGGGAACTTGGTTTTTTAACTTCGATTGTTTCACCCGATGGTCTTTTAACCAGAAGATCTACCCCATTTGCATTGGCAGACTGGGCAAGGTTACCCACATCCGTTGTATCCATCTGTTTTGCTGATTTTTCATCTTTTGTTCCAAGAATTGACTTATTGATGGCCGATTCCGTGAGATTCTTTGCTTTTTCATCTGAAATTAAATTGTTTGATTTAGCCTTTTTAATCGATTCAAGCTGATTGTTAAGCGATGACATATCGGCGGCTTTTCCTGCCATGAACTTGGTTGCATCGTATGATGCTGTCAGGGCTGCCAATGCGTTCTTTTGATTTTGATCAAGCCCTGTGATATCTGTAAATGAAGATTTGCCAAGCAGGCTGTTCATGGCGGCCATTCCTGAAGGATCGGGAATGGTTGGTGAATTTTGTATGTTTACAACGGGGGTTGCCATGACAGAAGGTGTGGTATCAAGGGGATCTGTTCTTCTGGAACCGGTATCAACTGCGTTTATGGCAGTCGGTGAATCAGGGATGGGATCTTCGCTCCACCTCCAGAACCTGTCATCTTCTTTGTGCTCACAACTATTACAGGTTCCAAGGACCGCTTCTGCAAATACCCCTTTGGTCGGCAGGCTGACATGGATCGGTTCTCCGGGAGTCAATGGTTTGTAAAGGGAGATCAGATCAACTTCATTGCCCCTGGTATTGGGATCAAGGCGCATACCGGGAGATACAGGCATAACCAGGCTATTGCCTACAATACCGATAATTCTGTTTTCAACCACCGAAGAAACACTTCTTATGACGCCTCCGGGATAATTTTTTTGTTCTGAGTAATCTGTCACTTGAATACCGTCTAAAAGCATGAATCGACGTTCAGCACTCATTTTTGTCCAGATAACCTTATGATAATATTCAATATTATCATTCAAATGGTCATGGAGGCTATTGGCAAGTTCCAGATCTTTTTTCCGGGGATTATGTCTTTCCTGCCGGGAAAGAGGAGTGCTTATTCTCACCTTTTCATTATCGTCTCCGATTCCGCTGTATCCGATAAGGTCATCATTAATCCGGGATTTTTTGAAAATATTACCGGAGTTATACTCACTGCTGTAGGAAAGCGTTCCGGAACTGATTATCACCTTTGTGTTGTCGGGAAGAGCTTCACCAAGTGTTTTACCATTTCCCAGGGTAATAGAAGCAATTTTATCGATGGTAATGGCTTTGATATTATTTCTGCTTAATCCTGATATTTCTTCATCCTGGTGTAATGTAAGGTATAAATTCTTATTGTTTTGAAATTTTGATATAAGAGAGGTATCAATGGGAAGATGTATACTTGTCCCATCTTTAGTTATGGCGTGAAAATCCAGATATTCCACAATGGCCGCCGCAATTTCCGGGGCAATATATTTATTAAATATCTCGATCTTTTTTTCTGCCTCGGCCTCAAAAATACGAATCAGGTTCCTAACGATTATATCTCCGAAAAAGCCTAAATTTTCATAGGCTGCAAGAAGATCTGCCTGGGTTTGATGGGTAGCCAAATCTATTGGTGAGGGTATTTCAAATTTAATATAAAGATGTCCTTCAAGGCTGATGAGATCGGCATCTGCAAAACTGCCCTCTGGAAGGTCGCTGCCCTCATAATCATGTTCAATGCGGTCAATTGCGCTAAAACCCCTGCGCAGGTAACTTGGGTATATATGGTTATAAAGACTCTCCCTCCACCTGAGAATTTTTGGATTATCAAAAGAGGACATTATCAATGGAATAAACAAACATTCCTGGACGCTTGAAAGCCGCTGGTTGACATTCAGGTGCCGCAGGACTTCAAAATATTGTATGGTCAGCGAATGGCAATGATTGTGGTTGGCAACCACTTCTGTTTCAACGGCGAATCTTTCCGCCTGGCCTGCGCTTTGTACTACTGTGGAACGCTGACCCCGTGTTGCATTGGCCGATTGTATGGTTTTATCCCTGATCTGCTGAAGATCATTTAAGGATAAAGATCGTGAAGAATCCTGCCATGCATGGGAACTTGCCTTGCTTGCGCCTCCGGAAACTCCAAGTACGCCACTGAATTTTTCACCGGCAAAACCAAGACCTAGGCCGCCACTTGCCGAAGAAGTTCTTGCAGATGATCCTCCGGCCGTGTTTTCATTGAGTATCCCAAATACCACTTCACTCACATCCCTGTCTTTACCCAGGAAATTATTCAATTGCTCGTTATATTCCTGGGATTCTTCCCGGCTTGCTGTTTCGCGGCGTTCCCAATCAAGGACAACTATTTGTTTTTTTTGTCCGGGAGCCAAGGGAAGGCTATATAAAAGATCTCCCATGGAGTAGCCGTCATTGACCCATTCTTGTTTGTATTGCAAAAGATGCCCGTGGGAAAGTGTTGTTGCCTGGTAAATTGTAGGATCCTTGTCCCAGTCGATGGCATTGTCCATATCTAAAGTGTGCCGCCCGATGGCTTTGATTTTTGCAGCAGGTTTTATCTCCTGGCGAAGTTTTTGTGCGTCGCTTTCATTGATGGCTTTTATCAAGGTAGTCGGTGTCAGGCCTTTTTTGTCATTGATATGTTTGAGAAGAATATTTTTACGAATATTTTTTTGATGAAGTTCAAATGGGATACTTATCTTTTTGCCATCGCTTTGTGAAGATAATGGTATGATATCTAAAATTTGAGCCACAGTCATCTGGGCATCTTCTTCAAGGGTATAACCCTGGATTGAAGGTTCCGTGGTTCTTACCACAGTATAATAAGAAAACTCATCTATGATTTTTTTATGTTTATGGAAATTCAGATCGTTACAATTGTTTTTATTACATTCCTCAACATCTTCAAGGTCGGAATCGACTACTAGGATTATTGATGCCGGGAAAAATAGTTTTTTGCTGATAACAGGTTCACCGTTTGTAATAATTATAACATTGTCTTCATCCAAGAGAACAGGAACATCAATTGTTTTGCCATGGGTATATTCTTTTCCCGGAATGCCGATTCGTGCAAAGGCTCCAGTAAAATAATCCTGGGGAGTATCGATAATAAAATAGCCGTTGGTTTCAGTGCGGTTGATAATCAGTGCCTTGAAATCGTCTTCTTCAGGGTTTTGCCTGGTGGCTGTATAAATGATTACCTGGACATCTGTAAATTTTTTTCCCCCGTCGGCGTCGATAACCCTGCATGTTGTTTTTTTTGGGCGTTCCGGCATTTTTTCAATATTTTGGGCAAGACTTATCTTCCGGGGAGGAACATTGATTTTGACCTCACCACTGGGGATTATCTCATCATGGGCGATCTCTTTTTTACTTATAATTTCTCCCCCCGGTGCTTTTACTTCTAGGGACATCATCTCAACAAGGGCGTAGTGATTAAAAACTATTTTTGCCCGCCCCTTTGAATCAATATCAAATGAACGACTTATTCGTTTGATAAAATTAAGGGTTTGGGGATTAATCAGATCAAAGGTAAGAATGATTTTGTGGTCAAGGTAGGGGTTGGTTAACAAATTGATATCTTCTGCAAGCTGTATCGTGTAATCAATTATTGCGGGTTCGGGTAATTTTATTTCAATAATTTTCTTGTTATTAACCGTCTCAATCTCTTCCAGGGTTTTGTCCAGTTCAAGGATTTGTTCTCCATTTGGACTTAATAGTTCTATATTTATATTTTCAATGGATCCAAAGCAGTCCCATTCCAGGGCAATTTCATTCACCGATGCAAATTCATGGTTCTTTTTGCGGGTATCGATGCCCGATCCGCCCCGGTTTATTTTTAAGGTATACTCAAGTTTATAACCTTCATAATTAACTCCGGGCTGCTTTAATATTTTAACAAAAAGTTTTGCATTATCAAAAACTGGAAGATTAATAATTACTTCTTTGTTTTCATCTATCTGGAGAGTTGAGTTATAAATTTGATCCCCATCGGGACGTTTAAGAATAAGATTAAAACTGTTTTCGGCAAGATTGGTTTTTGGTATGGCTATATCCAGATGGGATGAATTATCAAGATTATAATTTATAATTTTTTGAGTATAAGATATTTTACTTCTTGCACGGGATCTTGTTGTTTTGTAACCGACGCTTAATTGATAACCAGTAATATCAGGCAGGTTGGTATCATCTTGTCCCTGGAATTTGACTTTAAAATTAAACAGATGAAATTTTACATCCGTCATGGAATTATCAAAACCGGGATTTATGGTTTGCCAGGGTCCGTGGGGTTTTTCCAATTCAGCATTCACATCGGAAAAAGCAATTTCACTTTTGAGTGCTTCCACATATCTTTCCTGAATATTACAAATAACTTTTAGTTCGGAAATGGAGTTTATTACCCCACCTTTCTTACGAAATTCAGAAATTTTTTCGGCCGATATTGCACCGACCCCTTTTAATTTGACAAGTTCTCGTTTAGCCGCCTTGTTAATATTAATCATATTTCCCCCCGGATTTATCTGATTAGAGATTAATAGTCATCTTCATGGAGTTTTAATTTGGTATAAAAAGTAAAACAGGAAACTTGGGTATTTTAAATTGTCGGTAACTTTAATTAAAGAACTTTTTTTACAACTTATTGTCTTTAAGAAATAAGTAAAATTAAACGTATCCCATTAAATTTTATAATGCAATTTGTTTGTTATTTTCCCCATGGGGATCATGGCATCTTAAAGCAGAAGTAAAGTTGGTGGGTTAAATTTTTTTTATAAAAAATATCCCCAGGCAAAAATTGCCAGATTTCCTGAAATATGTATGATCAAAGGGGCCGCCAGGCTTTTTGAATATTCAAAGGAAAGGGCAAATAAAATGCCTCCTGCAAACTGAATCAGGGGCAGACCACCTTGGGAAAAGTGGGCCAGGGCAAATAAAAAGGAGCTTGCGGCAAGGCCGACAAAGAGGCCTTTTTTTCTAAAATAAGAATATAAAAATCCCCGGAAAAACAGTTCTTCAGCAATGGGGCTTAAAAAACAGGCGATCCCTAAATATGCAAAAATATTTTTCCCTCCTGGGAAGGCATAAATTTGACCTGGCAAATGTATGCCTGCAAGATATAAAAGCCCTATCCCCCCAACTGCGCAAGCTCCAGCAAGGCAAGACCAGAGAAGGCCTGTTTTTATCCCTGAAAATAAATTGTTTCCGGTAAGTCCTACAGAACGTGTGCCCCCGGAACCCAGGAAAATCAGGGCCAGAAGAACCAGGGTTTGGACAAATCTGGTGATTGCAATAAGGGCCAGGGGAGATAAATGGGCAGGAAAGGATATTCCGGTATCAATTACCAAAATTATGAAAATAGAAACCAGAAGATACCAGCCCCTTGGAAATCTATTCAATTATGGTGATGCCTTTCTCATTTTTATAAAATTTCAGCTTTGTGGATTTTGGCTCATTAAAAATATTGTCAACGGGAACGGCAAAATTAAGGTTTTGTCCCTGGATCATTTGGCAGGTAGCTATTCCAACCACTTCCCCTGCCATGTTTAAAACCGGTCCGCCGCTGGAACCTGGTGATATGGGAGCCGATATCTGCATTACTCTGCCCCAGGCTGGAATTTTTCGCCATGCTGAGATAATACCGTTGGTGATGGTTTGTTCCAGGCCCATGGGGCTTCCTGCAACCATGATCTGATTACCCATGGCAGGAATGTTCCGGGAAATCCTTAAAAAAGGAGTCCTATTGGAAATGCGGGTGTGGGCCCGGACAATATCTGTTTTTTCATTTCTCTCAATAATTGATCCGATGGGATACTTTTTTCCCGACTTTGTTTTAATTTCAGCCCTTGTGTTTTTGGTAAGTACATGGCTGTTTGTCAGGATATCTCCCTTTTCATTGTAGAAAAAACCGCTGCCTATATTTTCGATTTTGCCATTGTAATCATAAACAATAATCGTGACAACGGCGGGCATCACTTTTGCGGCTATTTTAGAATAGGTTGCCTGTGAATTTTTGCCTGCAAAGCAATGGGGACAGATTAAAAACCAGGACAAAAATAGAACTACCAAGGTTTTGACTGGAATTGATTTTATTGAAGTCACGGTTTTTCCTGATGTTTTATATTTTTCGGGCCTGTGATTTAAGAATACCCTTTCCTTATTCCTCTTTAATGGGCTGGGCCAGGAAAGTCAACCTGGAAAAATATTTGCGGGGGAAAATTTTTTTACCCGCCTGGTAAAAAAAATATGGTGATATTCCGGCAAATATTTGATATCTATAGGGTTTTATTAATATTAAAGGAAGATTTAATTTTTTTTTGTGGCCTTGCACAATGCACAGCCTGGGTACACAAGAGTATCCGGGAAAATTGAAAATAACCGCCATGGGCGGACCAAGGATTTAATCCTGGGTTCCGCCCACAACAAAGATAGAAACTCTCTTCTGCTATATCGGGAGTTTCATATAAATTGGACCAGGAAACATGATGGGTATTAAACAGATTCAAAAACAACTTCAAAAATTTGCAGATGAAAGGGATTGGAATCAATTTCATAACCCTAAAAATTTAGCCATTGCCTTATCAATAGAGGCTTCAGAATTACTTGAGAAATTTCAATGGTTGAATATGGAACAGTCTGAAAATATCGTTGCCGATCCAGTTAAAAAACACGAAATCGGTGAAGAAATTGCAGATGTAGCAATGTATTTATTTCGTCTGGCCGATAGGCTGGACATCGATATCGAAGAGGTAGTCGACAATAAAATAGAGAAAAATGCAATCAAATATCCCGCCGAAAAAGTGAGGGGATCGTCCAAAAAATATGATGAGTATGTCTAGGTTTGGTGGCTGTTTGACAATTTCACGCTGGATAGAGCAATAAAGGATAGATAGAGGAGAACAATTGATCAATGGAAATTGAAATAATAATAGCTGACTTTGACAATATTCGCCATGGAACCGATATGGGTTATCTTTTGGATTCCTATGCAAATGATCCCATGGGTGGGGGTACACCCCTGGCTGAAAATGTAAAAGAGAACCTGGCAAAAAATTTATCAAAAATACCCCATGCTTTTAGCGTCCTTTGTTACGTGGACAATAGGGCTGCGGGTCTTATAAATTGTTTTGAAGCTTTTTCCACCTTTAAGTGCAAGCCCCTGGTCAATATCCATGATATTATTGTTATCAGTGAGTTTCGTGGTCTTGGCGTCAGTCAATTAATGCTGGAAAAAGTAGAGCAGATAGCAAAAGACAGGGATTGCTGCAAAATAACCCTTGAGGTTCTGGAGGGTAATGAAGTAGCCCTGAACTCCTATAAAAAATTTGGATTTGCGGGCTATGAGCTTGACCCCCGGATGGGCAGAGCTTTGTTCTGGCAAAAACTGCTGGAAAATACTTAGTGTTTGAACGAAAACTCACCCATCTGCCGTGTTGCTGCAAAAGCCTGAAACCTCATGTACTGGAGTACACTCCGGTTTCAAACTTTCTTGCGCCTTGCATATGGGCAAGCTTTCATCCAAGCACGGGTTTTTCCAGAAAAAGCAAAAAGCTGTTTGGATCAAAAATATGCGTGGGTGTATTTTTTTGCAAGAATCAAGATAATATAGCAGCCACTTTCTGTAATGAATATATTGATCCGGTGCAATTTCGCTGTTAATCAACAGGCCATTATATCTTTTTTGAAGTCCCCTGGTATTTTAATGATGATATCAAATCTTGATAATTTTACATTGGAGTGATATCCAGTTAGAAAAATTGTACTTGACCTGGATTTCATTGCCAAACTATGAAAAGAATGTAAGATATACAGAACCACACATGTTCTTGTTATATGTGAATGCGGGAACTGGATGAATGAAAAATAATGAATCAGACTAAATACTATTCTTACATTGAAGAGAAACTGCATATTTTTGCTAATAGGATTGCTACTGGCGGCAAGCTAAATATGTTGAGTTTGCATATGCATTCTGAGAATTTTTATCAGCATTTGTTTAATGTGATTTATAGTTATAATTTAGAGAACTTAAATGCCCGTCTTCAAAATGTGGAAGCTATAGATTTAGTAGATGATAAAAATAAAATTATTATTCAAGTTTCTTCAACAAATACCAAACAAAAAGTTGAGTCGGCATTATCAAAAAAAATAATGAAAAAATATTTAGGCTATACGTTTAAATTTATATCTATTGCCAATGATGCTTCAAATTTAAGAAAAAAGAATTTTGTAAATCCCCACGGTATATCATTTACTCCGTCAGTAGATATTTATGACATCACCTCTATTCTCCGCAATATATTAAATATGGATGTCGATGGGCAAAAAATGGTTTATGAGCAAATTAAAAAAGAGCTTGGGGGGGGAGTTGATATTGTAAAGTTAGATTCTAATTTGGCAACAATAATTAATATTCTATCCAAGGAACAGTGGGATGAAGCAAATAAATCAGACCGTTTAATTCGTTTTGAAGTAAATAGAAAAATATCTTATAACGATTTGGCTTCGGCAAAAGACACAATTGATGAGTATGTTTTATATCATGGAAGGGTTGATGCCAAGTATTCTGAATTTGATAGTTTAGGAAATAATAAGAGTAATTCAGTATTAGCCACGATGAAGCGAACATATTTGAACCTAAAAAATAATAGAAATTCCGATGAAATTTTTTATTCTGTTATTGAAGAGATAAAAAACAAAATCCTTGTAAGTGCAAATTACATCCATATCCCGATAGATGAGTTAGAATTATGTGTCGATATTTTAGTGGTTGATGCTTTTATTCGATGCAAGATTTTAGAAAACCCAGAAGGTTATAATTATGCTGCTTCCTGATAACATTCATCCTGAAAACAGCATCTATTATAATGGAGCAATTGTTTTGCAGGTTTTACAAAACCAAGATAAGCTTGAGATGCTAGATCTATATGCAAGATCAAAAGAAGTTCAGGGAATGTCTTTTCCCGTGTTTGTTTTATGTCTTGACTGGCTTTATCTCATAAATATTGCTGAATTAAAAAAAAACAAGGTTGAATTATGTTTTTAAAATATCTTATGATTTCAAGCCATTCTAATGTTATTCGAAACATTAAATTTCATAAAGGCATTAATCTTATTGTTGATTCAAGTGAAGGGCATATTACTGGAAATAGCGTTGGGAAAACCACAGTTCTAAAGCTAATTGATTTTTGTTTGGGAGCGAATCCAAAGAATATTTATGAAGATCCTGAGTCTAAAAAGGAGATATATAAATTAGTAAAAGATTATTTAGTTGAGAAAGATATTTTAATTACATTATGCCTGGCTGAAAACTTGGATAATGAAGATGCTCAAAATATAATTATTGAACGGAACTTTTTGTCACGCAATAAAATAGTAAGAAGAATTAATGATGTAAATTATGTTGAAGGTGAATTTGAACCGAAGTTAACAGAACTATTCTTTCCTGAACATACAGCAAAAAAACCTAGCTTTAGACAGATAATATCTCACAATATACGATATAAAGATTTAAGCATTAACAACACACTCAAGACGCTTGACAGGTATACTTCTGATGCAGAGTATGAAACATTACATTTGTTTCTTTTAGGCTGTGAATTCATAAAAGGGAGTGATAAACAGGAAATACTCCAAAAAATAAAACAGGAAGACACTTTTAGAAAACGCTTAGAAAAAAACCAGACGAAATCAGCATATGAAGTGGCATTATCGTTAATCGAGAATGAGATAGAAGTACTGGATAAAAAGAAATCAAACTTAAATATTAATGAGGATTTTGAAAAAGATTTACAAAATCTTAATCATTTAAAATATCAAATTAACTTGACAAGCTCTGAACTTGGTGCGTTAAATTTAAGGAAAGATTTGATTGATGAAACAACAAGAGAATTAACATCCAGTGCTTCAAAAATAGATTTACAGCAGTTGCGTATTATTTATGACCAAGCTATTAGCAATATGACTTCAATTCAGAAAACATTTGAAGATATGGTGCAATACCATAATCAAATGATTCAGGAAAGAGCCAACTATATAGCTAAAGAGTTACCTGTACTTATAGATAAAATAGATGAAAAAAATCTGATTCTCAGTACATTGTTGGAAAAAGAAGCAAAATTATCTTCTGCCATTTCAAAAACTGATTCATTTGAAGAATTGGAGAGATTAATTGTTGAGCTTAATGAAAAATATAAAAATAAGGGAGAATATGAAAGCATTATTCAACAATTGGAGGACGTGGAAGAAAACCTAAGATCTTATGAAGGTGACTTGGAGTCAATAGACAAGGAACTTTTTTCTGGCAGTTTTGAGGGTATTGTAAAACGTCAATTAAATAAGTTTAATAAATATTTTTCTTCTACTTCTGACTTATTATATGGCGAACAATATGCATTAAAATACGACAAGGTGCTCAATAAAAAAGGGCAAAAATTGTATAAATTTACTGCTTTTAACACAAACTTTAGCACCGGAAAAAAACAAGGTGAAATTTCTTGTTTTGATATTGCATATACTTTTTTTGCTGACGAAGAAAATATCCCATGTATGCATTTCTTGTTGAATGACAAGAAAGAGCTTATGCATGATAATCAGTTGGTAAAAATTGCTGAATTGGTAAATAAAAATGAAATACAATTTGTAGCATCAATACTTAAAGACAAGCTCCCAAATGAATTAAAAAATGAAGATTACTTTATTCTTGAGTTGTCTGAAAATGATAAGCTGTTTAGAATTGAAAGCAATAAAAATATATAATACTGCTATTATACGAGAAAAGATATATCATATCAGAAGAATTTAAACAGTTGTTCTGGCAAAAACTGCTTGAAAATACTTAGTAAATTTGTGCCCCGGAAGGGCTCCGTCTTTTTTTTGTGCCTGGACGATGCGGTATCTTGCGATACCGCATCTTGTATGGAGTCAATCCAGGTTATGATCTGAGGATTTTTCCCTAACCCTGGCAAAATATTCAATTATCTTAAGATAGTATTTTCCAAGTGTCATGGTAATATTTTTTTCTTCCCGGATGTCTGTATCGTTCAAGTCGGGCATTTTGCCTGATACTTCGTACATATCTTCCATCATCTTTGCAATGGTGCTTTTTACCATGCTGCGAAGGGGGATTTTGGCGATCATACCATACATTGCGGCACCTCCCGAAGTTGCGAGGCCGGGATTTGCCAGGACTTTTGCAACCGATGTTTTTAAATCCTCAAGATATTGCCCGACGTATTTTTCATGGATAGGTGATACCATTGCATGAAGTCCTTCCGGTTTTTGAAGGCGGTCGACATTCCATCCTTTTTGTTCCATTATCTCTCCAACCGCATAAATGTTTACTTTTTTTGAATTGGATCGATATCCTATAACACCCATCACGGGCTTACCCATGATTTCTAATTCCGGGATTGTATTGATCCCGTTTATTAATTTGTTTGTTGTTTCCATGACCACTTTGGCCAGGTTTTTATAACCCTCTTCCCCCATTTTATTCATACTGGCCCATGCTGAAGCTATGGGGCCTCCGGCACGGGTTCCCAATATCCCGGGGCCTGCATAAACACCCCCCGGCCAGTTTTCGTAAACAAAAAACTGGTGTTTCATATAGGTCATGCTTTTATATAAAATAGTGCTGGCCCCCTTGGCTGCATATCCATATTTGTGTACATCGGCTGATATTGAAGTCACGCCGGGAAGGGAAAAATCAAACTTTGGAATATTGTATCCTAACATTTTTAAAAAAGGCAGAAAGAATCCACCCAGACAGGCGTCAACGTGGAGGGGTAAATTTTTTTGTAAAGCAAGTTTGCTTAACTCTTCAATGGGATCTATAACTCCCTGGGGATAATTGGGAGCTGAACCAACCAGAAGAATTGTGTTTTTGTTGATCAGTTTTTTTACTTTATTTACATCCACAGTATAATCTTTTTTAAGTGGAGCATGGATTATTTTGACATTGAAATACTTGGCCGCCTTTTCAAAGGCAACATGGATTGTTTCCGGGACGATTATATTGGGCCGGACTATCCAGGGCCTTTTCTTTTTGGCATAGTCCCTATAGGTTTTGATTGCCAGCAAGATGCTTTCCGTGCCCCCCGAAGTGATGGAGCCAACGGCGTTTTTTCCACCGTTTAAAAGATCGGCAGTCATTCGGATGATATCGGTTTCAAATTTTTTCAGACTTAAAAAAGCCATGGGGTTCAGAAAGTTTTCCGATAAAAAAAGGTTGTGGGCTTCCTTTAAAAAATTGGTATGCTCTTGGTCAACATAATAGATCAGACTCCAAGTTTTGCCTTCTCTCCATTTGGCATCGCCATTGCCAAGGTTTTTCATTTCATTTAAAATATCTGTTCCATTTCTTGATTTTTTGGGAAGAGCCGATAAGTTTTTGCTCACTTTTATTTCTCCTGCTTATATGGTCATTGAGTGAAAAAAATATGCCAGAAAAATTCCAAGATAGTTTCCAATGGCGTAGCCTATAATCCCTGTGGTTAGACCGGACAGGAGTATCTCTTTGTTTTTCAGAGCCGCTGCAACCGGCGGCACTAAAGGTGGTGAACATATGGTTGCCGTGGATACGATCAGAAAAGTGTCGGTATCAATTTTAAAAAATCTGCAAAGCAGTGCGTGGAGAAACAATGAGCCAAAAATAGACATTGTAACAAATTGAAAAAGGGGGATATTTATGCTGATAATTTTATCAATACGAGCCATTGATCCTACAACCAGGCAAAATACAAGAATAATATACATCCCTGCCTGGAATGATTTTTTTGTTTTTTGTATTTTGGGGATAAATGCTCCTGCAAGACCAAGGGTTGTAATTGTGATAATTGCAGCTACAGCTCCATATTCTTTTGGAACTGCTTTGGCAACTCCTGCGGCTGTTAATAAAATTAAAAGGGATAATCCCGATACTTTTACCAGGGGGAAAAATACCTGCGTCTTAAAAATACCCTCATAGGATGAAAGGTTGTCATGGGTTTTGGTGTTTTCTGGATCTATGTTGCGGGTGATGGCGGGAGTTCTGGGCAGGAACCGGGAAAAAATTTTTTGCCCGACTGTCATAACAAAAATAAGGTAAATTGCAGAAATCAATATGTCATATGTATGGAACTGGATGAAAATATTGGGATCAATGGCCAGGGCTGTTTTTATAGCTGCAATATTCGGAGTGCCGCCTGTATAGGCTCCTATGGCCATGCCTGCAACTTTCCAGCTTTCATGGATTTGATCCATTAAAATCCAGTAGACACTTCCGGATATCAAGGTGACCGAAATAGTTGCAAGTACCATTGAAATCATCGCGCTGCCGGCCATGGTAATCCATTGTCGTATATCAAGGGAGAATAAAAGCAGGGGAAGTGCTAATCCGATGGAAATTTGCGTGATTGTTTCCTGGATTGGTAAAATGTCTTGGGGAAGAATATTGATGTTTCCAATTGTCATTCCGATTAAATAACAGATAATAACGGCTCCTATTTTATCAAAAACAGGATATTGCTGGCATAGGAAAATAATAAATGCAGGGAGGAGTAAATAAAATAGTATCGCCGTTAATATCATCATTTCTATTTCCTTATAGATATTTTTGTTCTGTTTTCATCGTAGATTCTTTCCCACATTTGAAGAAAATTTTCAGCAGAGGATTCCATGTTTTTCGTGTCTGCCCCCAGCATTTTCATGTCCAGAAGAACTGCCGGAAGAAAGCCTACATGGGCTAAGCCTTTGGACAAATAGTCATTGAAGTAGTCAGCATAATAACCTTTATACATTTGTTCCATGTCATCGCTGTCAAGATATGGTTGCATGCCCTGGGCATCTGCCTGGGATAGTTGCTTATCAGGATCAGCCATAGCACACGCGTCTGCGCCAAATCTCGGGGCAAGCTGGGTGCACATGCCCATAAAGTCCGAACCAAAAGCAAGATTTATATTGTGATCATCTGCATATTGGTAGAACTGGATATAGGATCGGGTAGTACCGTCACAATTATTTTCCACTTTTCCACCCTTTAAAGGCGTGTATTCAGATAAAGGTGTGTATTCAGACATGGGATCTGCACCGGAACGCAAGCCTAACATGCCACCCGTCGAACGAATATAATCCAGTGTTTCATCTATTGTAACAAATTCTTTGAATTTTTCTTTTCCCTCCTGGGTGAGCATTTCGCCGATGCGGGTATGGGAATTAAAAATCGGGTAATACTTATGTTGGTCGGCAATGATGTTGTAAATTTGTCTTTGACCCACAAGGGAACAATGGCTGATATCGATGAGCATGTTCAATCGGATCATTTCATCTAACAGTACGCGTCCTTCAGGAGTTAGACCGATCATATTGTGGGTCTTGGAATCGTCGATAACAAAATCAATATCTTTTATGAAAAGGGCTTTTATCCGGTTGAGGATTTTAAGAATATCTTGATGAACTGCAGCCCCCATGAACCGGGAATTTGTTTCATGGGCAAACTGGACCGAACGAACTCCCATGCTGTACAATTCATGTAATTGGCGAATATAATCACCATTGGATTCTGGGAAAAGATTACTTACTTCAACGGAGATGACAACGGCAAGTTCTCCTTTTTCTATGGCCGTTCTGGCTTCCCACGGGTCTTTGACAACCGTGTACCAGTCATTTTGTTCATCCATATGTTTAACGGCAAGTATCTGTCGTTTAACAGCTTCCATGTCATTACAGGTCAGGCTGGGATCTGTTCTCCCCGTTGCGGCAGCCGCTGCACATAACCATTCGTTGTTGACAATTGAGACAACCATAAGATTTAAACCGTTTTCATGGGCAACCTTGAGCCATTCCAACGGCATTGACTGGTGGACAATCTGATCATCCCATGCAGGTCCTGTAAAACCTGAATATTCGGCAGTACTTCCCTTAAGAATTGTGATACCTGCAAGATCAATATCATGTTTTCCCTCACAATCTTCATATACTTTGATTAAATTACTTTCCATACTGCTGCCGCATGTCATCCCTTTGGCATAGGCCAGATGATTCATTTGATGGTTGTGAATATCTGCAAAACCTGCAACAGGTTCAGTATGATCAAATTTTTCAGGCTGCCACACCAATCCCTCATCCTGGCGTATTAAATAAAGATCGTAGTCAAAAGACCTGAACCAGGATTTGCCTTCAATATATACCGCGAGACGTTTGTTTTTTATCCCGGAAATCTTTTTATCCCAGACTATTCCCGTATTTGCTGTTCCTTTTTCAATGGTGAATTCATCCAATACGCTCTGGTTATTATTGTCATCCACAGCAGCGATTGTAATGGATACTTTGCTTTTCCCGCCGGTTTTTTTGATTCGAATAATAGCTTGGTCACAATCCATTGGAGTGTATTGCAAAAATAATCGTTTAAATGGGGAGAAGATTTTTCCTGACTGGTTTGTAACAAGATAGCGCGGTGTTGTCTTGGTCTGGCCGTTGTCACTTAAAAGCTCTGTTAAAAGTTCATTAAAAGAAAAGTCTAAATTCAAATCTCGATTAATTTGGGCAAATGCTCTGGTGTACGAACCCGGGATTAAAAGAACAAAAAACAGGCAACAGATGATCATTTTTTTTATGTTGATCTTCGTCATTTTTACGCCCTCCCATTTTTGTTTTGAATATATACACAGCTATGTCTTATAATTCACCATAGTGAAATCTAATTCGCCAAGGGACAATCTGTCAACTCTTTTTTGAATTTTGAAAAAAAATGAAAATAGTAATCATATTGAATAGACCATTTCCCAGTGTTGACAGAAACTTCCCCATGAGGTATTTTTTTGCAAAAGGAGTAATAATGGAAGCAAAAGATAGAAAAGAGTGGGAAAAAGAACAACGCAAAACCCGCATTGTAGATATCTCCCAGGAAATATTTTTTACAAAAGGATATGAAAACACCAGAATAAGGGAAATAGCTCAAGCTGCCGGTTATAACAAGCGTACTATTTATCTGTATTTTAAAGATAAAGAACAGATATTTCTGGCTGTTGTTTTGCGGGGGCTGACCATATTGCACAAAATGCTCAAAGAGGCTCTCAGTAGTTCGGAACTGCCCAGGGGGTTACGTGAATCCGGAAGAGCTTTTTTTGATTTTTCCTTACAGCATCCAGAATATTTGGATTTGATAATGATCTATGAATCAAAAAATTGTGTTTATTACAAGGGGGCTTGCGACAATGGGACCCATGAGTTTTATAAAGATGAATGTCAGAAGCAAACAGATGCCATCGCCGATATCATGCTGGAAGCCTTAAAAATTGCCATTGAAAAAAAGCTTATAAAGACATCTTTGACTCCTGTTCAACTTATGCTTATCCTCTGGGGGCAGCTTTTTGGTGTTATGCAGATTATTCGAATGCGTAAAAAATTTTTCAAAAATGCCTATGGAATCAGTTATGATGAGTTGTTTGCTTCCTTTGTAGATATATTGGAAAAATCCCTATCAACAGGTTAAAATGTTGTCAGGTGTCCCGGCATAAAGTATTATTAAAATCCGATAACAATATGAATGTAAAAAATCTTAAAAAAGGTTATCAGGCGATTCTGAGCTTATATACCATAAAGGCTCACGAGAAAATTCAACGAATTTATGAGTTGTTTTTTGCTTCTTTTATCATTTTGCAGTATCTTTAATCTAAATAGTGCTTCAAAAGAAATCTGGATCGGTTTCTTATGTTAATATTCATGACAATAATATCAATTATTCATTGTGGCTTTTAGAACTATTTAATTTTATGGAATTTATGCTTTGTTAAAAAATAAAATTTCAATAGATTATACAAACAAGAAAATTTTTAGATATTTTTTTATTATATTTTTGATCTTTGGATCTTTTTTGGCTGGAACGATTGGCGTGCTATACAATTTAGAGTCAAAAGTTTATTTGAAGCAATTGAAACTTGAAGAGCAGGTAAATCTTAAATTACAACTGGCTCTAATTTCAAATAAGTTTAATACCATAATTTCGGATCTTTTATTTTTATCAAAACAAAATGAACTTTTGCGTCTTATCAATTTTGATGAGACGGATTATAAAAAATGGATATCAAACGAATATTTGGAGTTGAGTCGTAAGAAAAAAGTTTATGATCAAATTCGATACCTTGATAAGACCGGCATAGAAATTGTGAGAGTGAATTATAATAATGGAAACCCTAAAATTGTTAAAGAAAACAATTTGCAGTTCAAGGGAAACAGATATTATTTTAAGGATACTTTCGCACTTGGTCCCAATGAAATATTTGTATCCCCTTTAGATCTGAATATTGAAAACGGCCAAATTGAAAAACCACTAAAACCAATGATTCGTTTTGGAACACCTGTCTTTAATAATAAAAAACAAAAAACTGGGGTCATTCTTTTTAATTATCTTGGTGAAGAAATGCTTGCCTTAATTGGCGAAACTGCAAGTTTATCTCCTGGTAATGCTATGTTGCTCAATAGAGATGGTTTTTGGCTTTTCAGCCCTGATAAAGAAGATGAATGGGGCTTTATGATAGAAAGCCGGCAGAAAAAGAATTTTTCAATAAAGTATCCTTCAGTCTGGACGAAAATGTTGTCTTCAGAAAACTGTCAGATTGATAATATAGACGGGTTGTTTACTTGTGTGACGATATTTCCTTTGAAACAAAGCATCGAAGAAGTAAAATCAAGCTCAGGATCATCATTTGCTATTGGTGAAAGCCAGAAAGAAATTAATCCCAATGAGTATTATTGGAAACTTGTGTCTCACATTCCTAAACAGGAGATTAATTTCGGCATAAGGAGTCTTTTCATTAAACTTTTTTTTCTGGCAATACTATTATTTCTATCAACATCTATTCCATCATGGATAATTGCTAAAGCAATTGTACGACGCAAAGTGTACCAAACTGAGCTCTACCGCTCAGCAAATTATGACAAATTGACCAACCTTCCCAATCGATCAATGTTCATGGATATAATAAATCAGGAATTGAAACAATCTAAAAGGTATGAAAGAAAATTTGCATTATTGTTTATCGATCTTGATGGTTTTAAAGCAGTAAATGATACTTTAGGGCATGATACAGGTGATAGATTATTAATCGAGGTAGCAAGCAGACTGCAAACAGGTGTAAGAGATTCAGATACCGTTGCCCGGCTAGGCGGAGATGAATTTACAGTTATATTCAGCATGATAAATTCCTTAACTGATGCAGGCTTAGGTGCACAAAAAATTATAGAAAATTTATCAGTGCCTTTTAATATAAAAAATCAAGATATTAAAATTAGTGCCAGCATTGGGGTGAGTGTTTATCCAGATAATGGTGATGATGTAGAGCGTTTATTGCTAAAATCAGATAGTGCCATGTATTTAGCAAAAAAAGAAGGCAAAAATACTTATAGATTGAGCTCTGTTAAAAGCAAATTTTAAATTTTCATTTTCGTTTTTATCATTTCCAAATGCTGCTGTTCTGGATTAAGTGATACCGGAAATTGCGAAGGGTCTGTTACTTGACTTTGCAGACGGGTTTGATAAAGATAGACAGGTTTATTAAAATATTAAAGGTAAAAACATATGGAAGCTATAAGTATTCGTAATGGGTCCCTCATGGGGTGTGCGGCATTTATTATCATTGTAGCAGGTATGAAGGCTGCTGCTGTTCTGGTTGTCCCCTTTCTTCTGGCAGTATTTCTTGCCATTATCTGTGGTCCGCCTCTTTTTTGGATGCAAAAAAAAGGGATTCCAAATATTGTGGCTATATTTATTCTCCTGCTCGGCGCCATCGGGGTTCAGGTGCTTCTGGTAACCCTTGTTTCTTCCTCCATCTCCGATTTTTCCGATAACCTGCCTTTTTACCAGGACCGGCTTATAACTTTGACCCATGAGGGCCTGGGGATTTTATCCCGGTATGGGATTAATGTGGGAGGACATAAGTTGGCACAAATATTTAATCCCAGTTATTTTTTTAAATTGGCTGCAAATATGCTCAACGGCCTGGGGGGAGTGCTGACCAATACTTTTTTTGTCTTTTTAACTTTTATTTTTATGCTTTCCGAGGCATCGGGGTTTCCCAATAAGCTCCGGGCGCTTGCCGGCGGTAGCGATACCGATCTTGAGCGTTATTCCAAAATTACCAGTGGGGTAAATAGGTATCTTGGTATTAAAACTTTGACTTGTCTTACAACGGGTGTGGTCATTGCCCTGTGGCTGATGGTCCAGGGAGTAGATTTTCCGATCATGTGGGGAGTCCTGGCTTTTTTATTAAATTATATTCCCAATATTGGTTCTATTATTGCCGCGGTTCCCGCGGTTCTTCTGGCCCTGGTTCAATTGGGACCAGGCTCTGCTGCCGTTGCGGGGTTGGGCTTTCTGATCGTTAACACTGTGGTGGGCAGTATTATTGAACCCCGGGTCATGGGCCAGGGAATCGGTCTGTCCGCCCTGGTTGTTTTTCTTTCCATGGCCTTTTGGGGATGGGTGTTGGGACCTGTTGGTATGCTGCTTTCTGTTCCCCTGACCATGGCGGCAAAAATTGCCCTTGGTGGTCATTCCTCCACCCGATGGCTGGCTGTACTTCTGGGCTCAAATAAGGAAGCTGCAATCATCCTTGAGGAAAAAGATAGGGAACCTAAAGCCCTGGTATAAGAAACTCTTTTCGCATAATTTAACTTCATTTCTTTTTGTTTACATAGTAAACCATTGACTGTTTAATATGCAATGATATAACGTCCATTTCTTTTAGAAGAGATGGACGTTATATCATTGAAAAAGCAGGGTCAAATTCTTAAAGGGCAAAAATGAAAAAGTTGATTATTGATAATAATTGTTATGCGGACAATCTCTCACCACAAATTAAATCTGAGAATCTGAAACAATTTCCTCGAATCAAAAAGCTATCTGCCGGCGTTGATCTTATTTCAATAGGTGATTTGCATGGATCGGCAATCAAATTTTTATATTTTTTGATCAAATATGGAATAGTCCGGTGCAGTAAAATGTCCTATGATATTCTTTACCGGGCATATATTGAAAATGATATACAAAAATTTTGTAAAACATTAAAAATCCATGTAAAACGACCTTTTTCGTTGGTGACCCCCCTTGTTTTGCTTATTGGAGATACTTTGTCTGACAGGGGGGTAAATGATTATATGACTTTGAAAATTTATATGTTACTGGAAGATTTTGAGGTGGAATTTAAAATCATTTTATCCAACCATGATCTGGAATTTATTATAAATTACAAGAAGGGCCTGTTGAAAAAAACTGGCAAACCCGAGAAATTTCATGTTGGAGGAGGGCCGGTGGATGAAAACCGTTATATATGCTCCATGGTCAATATGCATAGGGGGATTTTAGAGGGTTCTGTAAATCCAATGATGGTTCGGCATATCGTGGAAAAGATATATTTTCCAAATTTACTGGTGGCATATTGCTTTGTAATGGATATTAATCAAAAAGGTTCGAAGTTATTAGTATTCAGCCATGCTCAGATATCACTCAGTGCTTTGAGAGATTGTCTGGCACCGGTGGGCAGCGAACGGTCTAAAAAATTTATTCGATATTTTGATGGTAATTCCATAATTGATACCATAAATGAGCTTAATAATAATTTTAATATAGATAGATTCATTCATCAAAGTAACAGATCGCTTTATTCTTCTAATAACTCAAAGCATCCAATTGTAGATTTGGTATGGCAGAGGGATACTCGAATTGACAAGATGAAACCGGGACATGGGGTTAAATTTATCCATGGTCACGTTGGGAGGAAAAAACCTGTTAAGCCAAACTTTTTTAATCTGGATTCCGATTTTGGAAAAAGAGTTGATTATCAGGATGCCATGCCCGTGGCGATAGTTGAAACTGTGGAAAACAAAAAACCTGTAATTCCCAGAGAAAGACAGGTCAGGCGGAAACCATTGGAATTGGATTACAGTTTTGGAAAAAATGTTGAAGAAGAAGATCCGATACCCGAGGTGCAAATAGAAATAAGGGCGAATAAAAACCCTGTAATTTCCAGAGAAAGACACCTTAAGCGGAAACCATTGGAATTGGATTACAGTTTTGGAAAAAATGTTGAAAAACAAGATCCGATACCCGAGGCAAAAATAGAAACAGGGACAGGTAAAAAACCTAGATTTTTCAAGAAAAAATCGGTTAAAAAAAAGAAGACCAATTCATGTAACTCATGTCTTGGTTTTTTGCGCTGAATCCGGGTTTTTTGCCGGGTTTTATCCGCCGATGGAGGTCATGTGGCTTATGGGAATGTTACCGGCCTTGGGATCATTTAGGCAATGAAATAAAGGTTTGTGAACCAGGGTGGATTTAATAATGGATTTTAATTTCCGGTCAGATGCCCCCCTTCGCAGGGGGGAAAGAATATCTTTTTCATAATTGTTTAAAAGACAGGGTCGCAGGGTTCCCCGGGCGGTGAGTCTTAATCTGTTACATTCACTGCAAAAATGGGAGGAGATGGGGGTGATAAAACCCACTATCCCTTTGGCTCCAGCCAGTTTGAATTTTTTGGCAGGACCGTCATTTTTCCCTTTTTCCACCGGAACAAGGGGGCCAAGGGTGGATATGATTTTATCTTGTATTTGCCTGGTCAGTATCTGCTGTTTTTTTTCAACCTCGGAGTTTCCCATGGGCATATACTCAATAAAGCGGATATGAAACGGGTATTTTAAGGTGAGCCCTGCGATGGCTTCAATTTCATCATCATTAAAGCCTCCCAGGGCTACTGTGTTTATTTTGATGGGGGAAATTCCTAATTGGTGGGCGTTCATGATGGAGTCCCACACCCGGTGAAATTTGTCCCTGCCGGTGATGGAGATAAATTTTGCAGGATCAAGGGTATCAAGGCTAAAATTTAATCGCTTGATACCCATCTTCCCCAGCTCTTTTATTTTGTCTTGGGTTAAAAGCGATCCGTTGGTGGTAATGGAAATATCTTCGAGGGCATCAAGGGCGCATAGTTTTCTAAGAAGAGAGAAGATCCCTTTTCTGACAAAGGGCTCTCCTCCGGTAATTCTTATTTTGGTGATTCCCAGCTCACAGGCAAGGCGGGTAATCTTTAAAATTTCTTCATACCGGGCAATTTTTTGATGTTCAATTACCGAAAAAGGAGAGGACGGGACACAATACCGGCATCTAAAATTGCACCGGTCTGTGACAGATATCCGCAGGTAATTGATGGATCTGTTGCCCGCAATCATGGGTTAACCTTGTCTCTCATATTCCGCAATCATGGCATCCACAAGGCCCTTAATGGTATAGGGGGCGGCTTCAATATCAGGTTCAATGCCAAGGGATCTTGCTGTGTCCGAGGTGATAGGACCGATACTGGCAAAGGTCACTTCTTTTAAAAGTCTGGCAGTATCCTGGTTTTCCAGCAATGACATGAAATTGGATACAGTGGAGGAACTTGTGAAGGTCACGGTATCGATCTTGTTGTCTTCCAACATGGAAATAAGGGTCTGCTTGTCATCATCGTTTAGGATGGTTTCATAGGCGGTTATCTCATCTACGACAGCCCCCATTCTGGTCAAATTTTCGGGTAAAACGGTTCTGGCTACCTTGGCCCTGGGTAATAAAACTTTTTTACCCTTCATATCTTCTTTTGAAAAGGCATCCACCACGGATTCTGCCCGGTATGTCTGGGGCAGGATGTCACTTACGATCCCATAGTCTCCAAGCCTTTCCTTGGTTACAGGACCGATACAGGCAAATTTTAAATGCCCCAGGGCCCTGACGTCTTTGCCCATATCAAAGAGGGTATCAAAGAAAAATTTAACACCATTGACACTGGTAAATACCAGCCAGTCATAGTCTTTAATATTGGTAATTGCACTTTTGAGAGGGGCGGTGTCTTCTGCCGGGATGATCCGGATGGTGGGGATTTCAAGACATTGGGCACCAAGATTTGTCAGTTGGGAGACCAAACCGCTTGCCTGGGCCCTGGCACGGGTGATGACAATGCGTTTACCGAACAGGGGTTTTTTGTCAAACCAGGCAAGCTCTTTTCGAAGATTGACCACCTGGCCCACAACGATGATGGCAGGGGATTTGAGCTTTGCTTCTTCTACTGTTTTTTCAATTGTCTCAAGGGTACCTGTGACGGTCTGCTGTTGACTGGTGGTTCCCCACCGGACAAGGGCTACAGGAGTATCAGAGGGTTTGCCGTTTGCCACAAGATTTTTGACAATATTTCCAAGGTTTTTAACTCCCATGAGAAAAACAAGGGTGGCATTGGATTTGGCAAAAACATCCCATTGCATGTTTGTATTTTCTTTGTTGGGATTTTCATGCCCTGTGATAAAGGAGACAAAGGAGGTATGGTCCCTGTGGGTTATGGGGATTCCGGCATAGGCCGGGGCTGAAATGGCCGATGTGACCCCTGGGATAACCTCGTATTGGACCCCGTGTTCCAGGAGGAGCTGGGCTTCTTCTCCCCCCCGTCCAAATACAAAGGGATCTCCTCCTTTTAGTCTGGCCACTGACAGTCCTTGTTTTGCCTTGTCCACCAGGAGTAGATTAATTTTATCCTGGGTCAGGGTATGGTCCCCGCCTTTTTTTCCCACATAAATAATCTGGGCGTCTTTTTTTGCATATTTAAGAAGGATGGGGGACGCAAGGTAGTCATAGACAACCACGTCTGCCGATTCAATACACTCTTTTGCCTTGATTGTTAAAAGTCCCGGGTCACCGGGGCCGGCACCAATCAAATATACTATGCCCGTTTTATCTATCATTTGAATTCAAACTCTCCAATATTTGTTTCCCGCCATTTTCAAGCAATTGATCCGCAAGTTTTCGCCCCTGATCCAGGACGCTGTCTTCCGGGGAAACAATCTGTTTTTTAATTACCTGTTGTCCATCTTCTGAAGCAACCAGAGCCGTGAGTATTACCTGGGGCCCTTGAAATTTTCCATAACAGGCCACCGGGATATGACATGATCCTTCGATCTGTTTTAAAAATGCCCGTTCTCCGGCAACGCAGATCCGGGTGGGTTCATGATCCAGTTTTTCCATGATAGAAGAGATATCCGGATCATTTTCCCGGATTTCAATGCACAGTGCTCCCTGGCCTACTGCCGGAACCATGAGGTCTTCATCCAGGTATTGGGTAATTTGTTTTTCCTGGCCCAGGCGTCGAAGGCCAGCTGCTGCCAGTACAATTGCATCATATTCTCCGGATTTGAGCTTTTTGATTCTGGTATCCAGATTGCCCCTGATGGAAAGGATTTCAAGGTCCGGCCGGTTAGCTTTAAGCTGGGATCCCCGTCGAAGACTTCCTGTGCCGATTTTTGCATTGGCAGGGTAATCGGCCAATAGTTTGTTATCCCTGGCAATCATGACATCAAAGGGGTTTTCCCTTTCCGGTATGGCGCCGATGATAAGTCCCCGGGGCAGATCCCCCGGCATATCTTTCATGCTGTGGACGGCAAGGTCGATATCATTGTTTAACAGGGCATTTTCGATCTCTTTGACAAAAAGACCCTTTCCCCCCACCATGGATAAGGGGCGGTCGGTTATTCTGTCTCCGGTGGTCTTGATTATGAGAATTTCAACTTCAAGCTCCGGAAATTTTTTATTTATACAAGCTTTGATATGATTGGCCTGCCACAGGGCAAGTTGGCTTCCCCTTGTGCCGATACGTATGTTTTTTTTCATAGGTCCTTATCCCATACCACATGAGCCGCAGTTACTGGATGCGCAGGTGCCGCAGCCCGATGCTCCGGCGCTTTTCTTAACCTGGGGCGCACCACCTTGTGTTGCCGATTTGGACACAAATCCACAGGTTGACATCAGCCGGGACAGGTCCTGGCTGTCGCAGCCGGGACATTGGGGTTTAGTTCTTCCCATGACAAGGGTTTCAAAATCTTTTTTACAGGTATTGCATTTATATTCGTAAATTGGCATTGCTTTATAACCTCATACCTTTTTAAATTTTAATGAACAAATTATATACCGGCTTGATTGGATATTATCAAGTCGGTAAATTGATTTTATATGAAAGAACCAGGCAACTCATCTAAATTTATATGAAACTCAGTCCAAGATATTGTAATCATAAGAGTTTCATTTTTCGTTGTGGCCCGGCGCAAATACCATGCTCCGGCCATGCCGGTTCTTTCATGTTTTGTTGTGGGTAAGCCCATGGAACTTTCCGGGCGGCCCATGGCCGTTATTTATAGGGATTCAATGACTCCGGCTGCAATGAGGGGAATGAGAATTTCATGGTGACCTACAATCGCATATCCCTTGCCTTTACCAAGGGTAGGCCGATTGACCACGTTGGTCATGGATCGGTATTGCCGGATAAAATCCAGGCTGATCGTGGTGAATGCATCCAGGTTATGGCCAAGATTGCGGACAAGGGTGAGGGCCTTTAAAAAGATTTCAGGCATGATCACAGCAGACCCGGCATTGATGAATACCCCCTGTTCAAGTTTTGAAATCTGGGTGGCAAATATCCTGAAATCCCTGAAGGAGGCGTTGCCACAGGCTCCGGCATTAAAGCTAGGGTGCATGTGGATAATATCTGTGCCGATGGCCACATGGACTGTGACGGGGATCTTCAGCAAGGCGCCTGTTGCGGTCAGGCTCAGATGTTTATGGGGCAGGTTTTCGGCCAGAATCATTTCACCCACAGCCTGGCCAAGTCCGATGGATTGGTCGTCGGCTGTTTTGATGGCCTGATTTAACAACTCCGATGTTTCCCTTGCCATGCCGAAACTGCCGTCTTGAAGACTTCCTGCCACATCTTCCGAGGTCCTGCCGGTCAGGGCAACCTCCAGATCATGGATGATGCATGATCCATTCATGGAAATCATGGTCAGTATTTTTTTTTGCATCAAATCAATGATTAGAGGATTCATTCCGGTTTTGATCACATGGCCCCCCATGGCAAAACAGACCTGTTTTTTGTTCTGGGCTGCCAGGGTGATGGCCTGGATGACAGAGCGTATATCATTGCCTGCCAGAATGGCGGGCAGGGTATCTATAAAATCTGACAACTTGCCGCCTTTTTTCCAGGGTGCTGCAAAGTCATTTTTACTCACCAGGCTTTTCCTATCCTTGATGGAATAGGTTGTAAGCTGGTTAAAATCAAGGGAACTTTCAGGATTATTCATTAAAAAAAAGCCTTTCTGTTAAATCACATAAAATGTGGGCCAGGAGGATATGAACCTCCTGGATTCGAGCGGTGGTCTTTGAATCTACACAAAAGGGGATATCGGCTATCTCTTTTAATTTGCCTTTGTTCCCGGAGAATCCGATAAGCGTAAGTCCCATTTTTTTTGCTTCAAGAGCTGCTTTGATGACATTGGGGGAATCTCCGCTTGTGGTTATTCCCAGGGCAATATCTCCTTTGTTGCCCAGGGCCATGATCTGCTTTGAAAAGATTTGTTCAAATGAATAATCGTTGCCTATACTTGTGATGACAGAGGTATCACAGGTCAGGGCCATGGCAGCGAGGGGATCTCTTTCCATCTGGAATCTGTTGACAAATTCTGCGGCAATGTGCTGGCAATCGGCAGCACTTCCTCCGTTTCCGAATAAAAGAATTTTTTTGCCGTTTTTCAGGGCTGTCACAAGGGTGTTGGCACATGATTCAATGGCTGGTATATTTGTCTTAAAAAACAGTTCTTTTGCCTCTATGCTCTCTTTGACAGATTCTTGTATGATCTCTTTCATGGGTTTATTTTCCTTTTGATTATGCTGATTTTGTGGTGTCTTCCTGGACAGTTTGATCATAGATCTTCTGGATCTGTTTTAAACGTTTGCAAAACAGAGGATTATCAGGTTCCAGTGTCACACTTTTATTGGCAAAGCTCAGGGCAATTTTCAGGTTTTTTTTCTGAAGGGCCATGGAGTGGGCATAGCCTGACAGGGAAACTGCATCAGAAGGGTTAAGTTTTACCGCTTTGTTAAATTGGGCCCAGGCTTTCCGGGGATCTTTTTTATCCAGTTTATCCAGGAAAATTTCTCCTTTCATCCTGAAGGCCCTGGCGGCATCCGGATTTAACCTGCCGGCTGCTTCAAGATGGGGCAGGGCCCTGGTCCATTGTTTTTGTTTAAACAGCAGGTGTCCCAAAAGCAGTTCAATCTCAAATACATTCTGGTCAATGCCATGGGCTTTTTTAAGATAGATAATGGCCCTGTCTTCGTCATCGTTGATTCTATGGATCAGGCCGATATTATAGATGACCATCACATCCACGGGGTTCATGGCAATGGCTTTGGTAAATTCTTTTTGTGCCTGCTCGATCTTGCCTATTACTCCGTAACAGACCCCAAGACTGTTGATAAGATTAATATTTCTGGGATCGTTTTCCAGGCCTTTTTTATATTCTTGAATGGCCTTGTCATAGTGCTTGAGTTGATAAAGTCTGTCTCCGCTGATATTCAGGGAGACGGCATTAAAATAGATCATATGGTTGCTGCCGAAAAATGCAGCATGGTCGATGGCTTTCAGGGCATTTCCTAAAATATCGGCCTTCTTGAAGTTATGGAAGGGAAATGTGGCGACTCCCATTAAAATATCGGTTTTAAGAGCTGTTGATATTTTTTCTTTTAACAGACCGATGAGGCGGGAACCATTTTCTTCTTTGATATAATCCCAGAACACCATGGCAAATGCTGTGTCATCCAGGCTTTCCCATATTCCTCTTTCTTTGTCCAGAACCGAGTGAAAACAGGCTTCAAAAATTTCTTTTGCTTTTTCCTTTGTTCTCTCAGGTGCTTTTTCAGAGATCTGCACTATTGCACAGATAAAATCATTTCCGGGTATCTCGGTGGATGCAAGGCGGTCATTTAATGTTTTAATCTGAACGGTTTGGGTCTGGAGAAGGTCAGAAAAAAAGATTTCAGGCGGTTGTACAGGATGTTCATCCGACTCGGCCTTTAAAAAATGGATCTCTTTGGAAGTAAATTTGTGAATCATTTTTTTAATAGTATTTTTCCAAGGGTTGTTGAAATAATTTCGTCCTGGCCGATTTGAATGGTTCTAGGATCTAATATGTAACGATCTCCTTCTATCCTGCCGATGATGGGAGGAGTTGCCAGGCGAAGATTTCTCTCAAGTTTTGCAACGGAGATGTTTTTTGGGGTTATGGTAACACATTGGGTGGGCAATTTAAGTTCTGGAAACGATCCTCCGCCGGGTCTTGATTCCAGATCTGCAAGTTCCACCAGGGCATAGGGCTCAATGGTTTTTTTGAGACATTTTTCCAGGGCGCAAGCTTTTTGACGGGTCTGTTCGTAGGACATGGTCAGCATTCTTAAAGTGGGTATCTTTCTGACCGCCTGTTTTTCATCCCTGTAAAGCTTTAAGGTAGCTTCCAGGGCACCCAGGGTGAGCTTGTCAATTCGCAGGGCCCGGGTAAGGGGATTGGCCTTGATTTTATCAATGGTATCTTTTTTCCCTACAATAATACCTGCCTGGGGGCCACCCAAGAGCTTATCTCCACTGAAGGTGACCACATCCGCCCCCGATGAAACTGAATCGGAAACCAGGGGTTCAAAGGGAAGTCCATAGGCGGAAAAATCGATCAGTGTTCCACTGCCAAGATCTTCCATTACCGGGATATTATTTTTTTTTCCCAGTTGGGAAAGTTCGGAAAGTCCCACACTGGCTGTAAAACCCTCAATTTTATAATTGCTGGTATGAACCTTGAGCAAAAGACCGGTCTGGTCTGTGATGGCTTGTTCATAATCTTTCAGGTGGGTTCTGTTGGTGGTGCCTACTTCCTTTAAGTGACATCCGCTTTTGGACATGATATCCGGCACCCTGAAAGATCCGCCTATTTCAACAAGCTCTCCTCTGGAAACCACGACCTGGGTATCCTTTGCCAGGGTATTCAAGGCCAGAAAAACCGCTCCTGCATTATTATTGACTACAATGGCGCTCTGGGCGCAGGTCAGTTCACAGATCAATTCTTCAACCGCTGAATATCGTATCCCCCGCTTTCCTGTGTTAATGTTTAATTCCAGGTTGGAATAGGATTGGGATATGGTTTTGATGTTTTCCAGAGCATCTTCACACAACAGGGCCCGGCCCATATTTGTGTGAAGCACCACACCGGTCGCATTGATTACCGGTATCAGCCTGTTTTTGATTTTTTCCCGGGCCATGATAATTGTTTTTTCAATTATATCTTTGTTTTGAATCTCTGGTTTGTTGTCCTTGAGAATTTCTTGCCGGATCTTTTCTAAAATAGAACGGATGGATGCAAGGATCACCGTCCGGGGAATTTCAAAAAATCTATCATCATCTTTAATACTTTCCAGGATATGGTCTACACCTGGAAGATCTCTTAATTGCCGGTGTTTGTCTGTATGGCTCATTTTTCTCTTTTTATCGATCTTCATTGATTAGTATTCATGATATTTGTGGGAATGGTATCAATTATTTCCGGGATATCCCCCGGGGTGAGTCCGAGATGCTCCAGAACGTGTTCCATGCTCTGGACCTGCATTTTTTCAAGATCATATCCGGCATGAAATTTTTCCATCAGAAGATCGGCAAGGTAGACAATATAGGTAAGATCCTTGTCTTCCCTGGCATTTTCCGGGTGGTGGTGGTGGCGGATAACCTGGGATAAACTGGTGGAAAATTGCCATTTTCTGGCCAGAATTTCTCCCACTCGGGCATGGGAAATGCCCAGCAGTTTTTTTTCCGAGTCGAGAAAGTTTTCTGTTTTTATACTTAGATTTCTGAACAAGAGAGGGATATATTCCGATATATACTGGTCGAGAATTACCTTGCCGATATCATGGAGAAGTCCTGCTGTATAAGCATGTTTGCCTGGCACTCTCCCGGTTTTTTTTGCCAGATTTTCGGCCGTTATCGCCACCCCTACCGAGTGGAAAAACAGGCCCCCCCGGCATAGGGAATATCCGGATATGCCGGTTTGATGATAGTAAGTGTCTACTGCTGCCGTGATGACGGATTTAAGCAATTGATCTTCTCCCAACAATAAAACTGCTTCCTTCAGGGTGTCAACCTTGATGGGGCCTGCAAACATGGCCGAATTGCACAATTTCAGGGTTTGACCGCTCAATACCTGATCCCGGGAAAGAACCCGGGTGATTTCTGTTATACCATATCGGTTATCCTGGAACATCCTTAAAATTTTTAAAGCGGTCTGGGGAATGGGTTTTATATTTTCAATGGTCTTATTAATGTCATCCAGGGTTGGTGGTATAAAGTCTTCCCGGGGTTTGTTGATATCTTCCCAGGCCGGGTTGATAGTGGTTTTACCCGTTTCCATGTTTAATTCGAGGGTGCAGGTAAAAAAACCACCGGTTTCAGATTTGATAATTTTAATGCCCCGGCTTTGCAGGATGGCCCGGGTGATATCGGTAGATCTTCCGCCGATGTCCAATCCGATGTCCTGGGGCGAAACCGGTCCCACAAGGGCTCCTCCTGCAATGACTGCCCTGAGGTTTTCCGGCGAACTGCCCATGGATAGAATCTTGTCAATTAGAATGGGAATTCCGGTGGATGCATATTTTTCCGGACAATCGGTTCCTATGGTTCCCAGGGGTTCTGGCAAAAGTATATGAATCATTCCGCCTATTTTATGGGTCTTATCATAAAGGGCTACTCCCAGGCAGGTGCCAAGATAAGCCTGATACATACTGGAAGAATTTTTATCTGCCTTCATCCTACCTGCGGCAATATGTTCAGTTTTTTGATAATTCATGGGTTTTTACGTTATTATCATCCCTTTGAAAAATAGTATTATTTATCATTAATTATCCAAAGGTTTCAACCATTATCTTAAGAGTTTTAAACTCCCGCTTTTCTTTGATGTTGATCGGGTTAAGTTTTTTTTCAAAAATGTCGATATCAAATCTGCATACTAATAACCGCCTTGGGCGGACCAGGGATTTTATCCTTGGTTCTGCCCATAACAAAGATTGAAACTCTTTTTTGGATATCGGGGGTTTCATGTAAACATCCATGGAGGGAGCGCAGATGAAGATTTTAGAGTCCAAAATTATGCTGGCAGCCCAAAACTCGTCTGAACAAATGGATTTGATGTTAAAGGAAGAATCCAAGGCAGGTTCATTGGGAACAACATCAAAGCTTTCCGGTAACAGGTTAAATTCCGTCGGGGTGTCGAGAAATGGTTTGCCTGTAATTGTGGTGGACAGGGTCAGTATCTCACAGACAAACCAGGTTGAATACCAGTCGACATATTCCGGTAGTCTTGCATCCAGATCCGTGGTCAAATCAGGTGATACCGGTGAAACCAGGGTGTTTAATCAGAATCAATTATTGGAAACCATTGTCGGTGGTGTGATCGACAAGAAAGTTGTGATTCGAAAGATTGGCCGGGGTGAAAATATAAATATTGACCAGGCAGTTGTCACATCCTCCCAGAGTGCAGGATCAAGTTCTACCCTTTCCCAGATGTCCGGTGAAACAATTGTAGCCTTGAGGCAGACAGATATCCATTTTGAAGCAGAACAGATGAACTTTACTTCGACAGGAGAGATTGTCACCGAAGATGGCACAATTATTAAATTTTCCCTGGATTTGTCCATGGACAGGGCGTTCTTGTCCAAAACCCACCAGGAATCCATTGTCCATACCTGGCAGGAGCAGGTTGTGCTGACAGACCCCCTGGTGATAAGTCTGGATGGCAGTCTGCCGCAATTATCAGATACCAGCTTTGAATTTGACCTTGATAATGATGGAGATTTGGAAAAGATAAATTTTGTCTCTTCCGGCAGCGGATTTCTGGCCCTGGATAAAAATGGTGATCAAAAGATCAATAACGGGTCCGAACTTTTTGGACCTGGTACTGGCAATGGCTTTGATGAGCTGGCTGCCTGGGATGAAGACAAAAACGGCTGGATCGATGAAAACGACGCAGTTTTTTCAAAATTGTCAGTATGGACCAAAGATGAAAATGGGGAAGATCAATTGATCTCATTGAAAGATGCAGGGCTTGGAGCTATTTATCTGGAAAGTGCCGTTACTTCCTTTGACATGACGGGCCAGGATAATGATCTCAAGGGCAAGTTGCAAAGCTCCGGGATATTTTTATTTGAAAATGGTAAGGTCGGGTCCATCCAGCAGATTGACCTTGCAGCAAGATCCATTGAAAGCAAAAAAATTGATCTCCCATTGAACCAGGCCGTGAATAATCTGCCGCCGGTTTCTCTGGCTTTGAAGAACTCTTCTCCGGTTTCTTTCCCGGTCCCCAGGGGGGTGCCGCTGAATGATCAACCGGTTCTGACCCCATTGGAAACGCTTGTGGAACAGGTTAAAGCTCTGAGGGATGAAATGGAACTCATTCTGGGGCAAAACTCCGATTTTTCAGGTTTGAGTCGATTGCACCGTGGGTGGGTTGGAAAAAGAGAGTCTGTTTTCTCCAATTATCAATTTTCCCAGGTGAATAAGCCGGATATCTTTTTTCTTTTGTCCGATGGAAAAAAGATGGGGCAAAATTTTTATGCCTGAGAAGATGACAAACCCGTGCTTGGATGAAAACTTGCCCATATGCAAGGCGCAAGAAAGTTTGAATCCGGAGTGTACTATTGTACATGAGGCCCGATTCTATAATTTGGCAAACTTTTGCAGCAACGCGGCAGATGGGTGAGTTTTCGTTCAAGCACTATTTAAATCTCTTTGTAGAGTGCTAGAACCCCAGATCTGGTCAGCTTTTTGATGCCGAAGGGCTCAAGTTTTTCCAGGAGTACGTCAATGGTATCTTCATCTCCTGTAATTTCAAACATATATAGTTGTTTCCCTTCATCCATCATGGTCCCGTTAAATTCATCAATAATTTGTTTTATTTTTGACCGGTTTTCCGGTTCGGCCGCAACGCAGATCAGTGCCATTTCGCGTTTGACGGCATTTTCTCCGGTCATATCCCGAAGTTTAATGACATTGACAAGGCGTTTGATCTGTTTTTTTACCTGTTCAAGTAACAGGGGAGTGACCTTTGTTGTGATGGTGATTCTGGACATTTTCGGGTTTGCCGTGGGCGCCCCGCAGATTGTTTCAATATTATACCCTCTTCCTGCAAAAAGACCTGTGATTCTGGCTGTGACACCAGGTTCATTTTCCACCAGCATGGTAAGGGTGTATTTTGTTGTTTCCATGTAAATCCTTTATGTTTTTTGATTTTGTATCAGGTAGTTCAGCCGCAGCAGATGAAGTCTGTCATAGGATATCTCCTGTCCCATCTGGGTAAAAATGGGTTTCAGGGCAAGGGTTCCGTGTTCATCAAAGGCTTGTTTCACCTGTTCCCACGTGGCGTCATCTGTTTTGGATAACAAGATAAATTCCCGGGTTTTTTTGAGCTCAAATCCTTCACGTATAAATGTTGCCAAATGGGATAGAACAGTGGGTAATTGGATTTTATTGGTGTCGGCAAGTTCTTTGGCGCTGACTCCTGTGTTAAAAAGGTCACCAAAATATTTATACCGGGGGGGCTTGCCGGTGGAAGTCTTGGTCTTTTTCTTTTTTGGAGGTACCAGAAACCGGTCCATCTCATCAATCTTATTTTCAGTACAATAGGTTTGGATCTCGTCTAAAAATGTCTGGCCAAAGGTTTCTTGTTTATAGGTTCCTATGCCGTGTATTTGTTGGAGGGATTCCTCCGATGACGGGAAAACCCTTGCCAATTCTATCAGGGTTTTATCCGTGAATATGGCATAGGGGGGCAGCCCCATCTGATCAGCCATCAGTTTTCGTTTTTGCCTCAGCTGTTCAAATAATTTGTTGTCACAAGATTCAGTGGCAAGATCATTATTTGCGGCCATGGGTTCTTTGTGAAACTTGGGTGCTATAACTTTTTTTTCTCCTTTGAAAACCGCCCAGGCCTTTGGGGTAAGTTTGAGACTGCCGTGGGGGGCAGTGGCGACCATTAGATCATGGGCCAGCAGTTGTTCACAGATATATTTCCATTCCCGGGTGCCAATATCTTTTCCGATTCCATAGGTGGATAGTTTATCATGGGCAAAGTTCAAAACTTTTTTTGCCTTTGAACCCCTCAGCACATCAATGATATGTCCGGCCCCGAATATCTCTTCTGTCCTTTTGATGCAGGATAAAAATTTCTGGGCTTCCAGGGTGATATCCGCCAGTTCTTCCTGGTTGGGTTTGCAATTTTTGCAAAGCTGGCAGTTTCTAGGAAAAGTTTCTCCAAAATATTCCAGCAGGGGAGTTCGAAGGCATTGCAGGTTCCTGGCAAAGCCAAGCATGTCGGAAAGTTTTTTGTGTTCTATCTCCTGGAGGTTGGTTTCCTTTTGCATGATAAATCTTGTGATGGTCTGGGTATCTGTCTGGGCGTACAGCAACAGGCAGTCGGATTGGAGTCCGTCCCGGCCAGCCCGTCCTATCTGCTGGTAATAGGTTTCAATATTTTTGGGCAGATCATATTGGACAATAAATCTGACGTCGGGTTTATCGATGCCCATGCCAAAGGCGATGGTTGCCACCATTATCTGGATGTCATCCCGGATGAATTCAAGCTGGTTTTGTTTTCTTGTGATATCATCCAATCCTGCGTGGTAGGGCTTTGCCTTGATGCCCTTTGCCGTTAATACCCCACATAGATTATCCACAGATTTTCGGGTGGTACAATAGATGATACCCGATTTGTCGGCAAATTTTTTAATAAAATTAATCAATTGGGCCTGGGGGTTGTTTTTGATCTGGACATCCAAAAACAGATTATCCCGGTTAAAGCTGCCCATGAAAAAGTTTTTCTGGGGGATTTTAAAGAGGGTTAAAATATCTTTTCGGACCTGGGGGGTGGCCGTGGCCGTCAGGGCCATAACACAAGCATTGGGAATTTTTTTCCGAAACTCTTGAACCTTGCGGTATTCCGGCCTGAAATCATGTCCCCATTCAGAAACACAATGGGCTTCATCCACTGCCAGAAGATCTATGGACAGGTTTCCCAGCAATTCCAAGGTTCTTTGCATCATCAATGTTTCCGGGGCCAGATATAATAACTTGATCTTATTTTCCACAAGGAGCCGGATATTTTGCTCATAGACTTCACTGGTCAGTGTGCTGTTCAAGCAGACAGCCGGGATACCGGTCTGGGTCAGCTGTCCTATCTGGTCTTCCATCAGGGAAATCAAGGGGGATACAACAATGGTAAGGCCATCAAATATCATGGCAGGAATGATATAACAAAGGGATTTGCCACCGCCGGTGGGCAGTATCACAAGGGTATCCTGCCGGTTTAATACTCCTTTGATAACCTCCTCTTGGAAGGGTTTAAAGGATGGGTATCCAAAGGTTTTTTCTAAAATTGTTCTTGCCTGGTCAATCATGGGTTTTATTTCTCCTTTCATCCCTATATATTGAAAATCCGTGCCCGGGATCAAGGGTTTTTTTGTTTGGTTTTGTCTTAAACTTGAAAAAGGAAGTTTGAATGAAAAAAATTGGTAAGGCGATCGTGTTTATTATGGCTGTTTTGATGACTCTATCTTGTAATCCTGTAAAAGAACACCAGAAAAAAGAACATCCGAAAAAAAAACCGGAATTTCAAAATATGGAATCCAAAGAAGTTTTTGATCATCTGAATGATCCGATAAATAATTCGGTAAATAATCCGGTAAATGATCCAAATTGGAAAATTATCGATACCCGTGACTCCAATGCTTTTAACGGTTGGATCCTGGGTGGTGAAAAACGGGGCGGCCATATCAAAGGCGCTTTAAATTTAGATGTCTCCTGGATTAATGCAAATGAACTCGGTTTAAAGATGGTGGTTGAACAAAGGGGGATCAATGAAAAAAGTCATCTGATCCTCTATGGTTATAAGATGGAAGATAATGAAAAACTTGCAAAATGGCTTGTAAAGCGGATCAATATTCCAGTTAAAAATATCAGAATCTATGGAAAAGGGATAGTACAATGGAGCAAAGATAAAAAATATCCCATGGAACGGTTGGCAAGGTATGACAAACTTGTTTATCCCGGCTGGATCCAAAAGCTGACGGATACCGGTAAAAAATATAAGCTTCTCGAAGTTTCCTTTGGAGAGGGTAAAGACTATAAAAATGACCATATCCCAGGGGCCTTTCATTTTGATACAAGTCTTATAGAAGAAGGTCCCATGTGGAATATCAAGTCACCTGACAAGATAGAGTCGGTGATGCTTCAATTTGGGATAACAAAAGATTCCCAGGTTATTTTGTATGGAAAAGATACAACAGCCGCAGCAAGGGTGGCAGTTGTCCTGATGTGCGCAGGAGTGGATGATGTAAGGATTCTCAACGGCGGTTTTAAGGCATGGACGAAGGCAGGATTTCCTGTTCAAAAAAAGATCAACCTGGCATCTCCCGTAAAATCCTTTGGATGTCCCATCCCCAAAAATCCGGATTATATTGTTAACATGGTCACAGCCAGAAATATTTTAAATGATAAAAATGGGCGCCTGGTGAGTATTAGAAGCTGGCTGGAACAAACCGGGATGACCAGCGGATATAAATATATAAAACCCAAAGGCCGGATCAAAGGGGATGTATGGGGACATGGCGGGTCAGATCCCTGGCATATGCAGGATTTTAGAAACCCCGATGACACCATGGCAGATTACCACGCAATTTTAAAATTTTGGAAGAACGAAGATATCACCCCGGATAAGAAAATTGCATTTTACTGCGGAACCGGCTGGCGGGCCAGTGAAGCTTTCTTTGACGCCTATCTCATGGGGTTTGAAAACATCAGCGTCTATGACTGCGGCTGGCTGGAGTGGAGCGCAGATCCTTTAAATCCCATTTTTTAAATAATTGAAATTCAGTATGGTTTCCAATTGCTTTTTTACGCCTTTCCCGATAAGCCTTTGGTATTTTTGTCCTATATAGTCCATGTAATGGAAGAGGCGGAGCTATTTTTGAGGGGTCCCTGGTGTTTTAATTATGGTATTAAATCTTGGTATTCTTACATTGCAGTGGTATCCAGTTGGAAAAGGCACAGTTAACTTGGATTTCATTAAAAATTATAAAAAAAATGTAAGATATACGGAACCACACATGTACTTGTTAGCTATTTATAAATAGGCATCATATGCCCACACTGTATTGGCCAACAATAATGAATTCTACAAGTTGCTCTCAAAGCTTATGATTGATTGGGAGAAGGGGAAAGAAAGGCTTAAGAAAAGTTGTTTTGTGAAAATGACTTTCTCAATTGCCAGATAATTTGGAAAAAATCCATCGTAAAACTTATAGCTGGAGTTAATTATGTGGTCAGATAATGAAACAACTTTAGATCTCTTAGGATTCAAAGTCCATGCCGACTTAATAAAGTCAGTAGTTACCAACCCTGAATTATTGCCTGTAACAATTGGCGTGTTCGGAGATTGGGGTGGTGGTAAAACAAGCATAATGAAGATGCTTGAAACCGATCTTGATCCGAATAGTTACTCTGATCCAGAGGAAAAGGCAAAATATGAAAATATTGTCTGTCTTTACTTTAATGGATGGCTCTTTGAGGGATACGATGATGCTAAATCAGCAATCATAAGTTCAGTGTTGCTTCAATTAGGTGAACATAAGAAATTTGGACCAAAAGTTCGAGATAATGTGGTTTCTTTGATGAAGTCGGTTAATTGGATGCGTGCTGCAAGCCTTGGTTTTAAAGAAGTGGCTCTACCAGCTATTGCAGCATACATTTCTGGCGGAGCAACAGTTGTCCCTTCCCTTATGAAATCTGTAGCAGGTATGATGGGAGTTGGGACAAGTGAAGAACCTGAGAAAATTCCAAAAACTGAAGAAGGAAAATCAACCGGCAAAAAGAAAGTCAATTGGGAGCAATTAATCAAATCGGATAAAACTTCAGCAAGCCCCTTAGATGTAAGGACTTTTCGTAAACGGTTCGCTAAAATGCTTAAGGATAGCAAAATAGATGGTCTTGTAATAATGGTTGATGATCTTGATCGATGCACACCTCAAAGAATTATCGAGAATCTTGAAGCGATTAAGCTGTTTTTGAATGTTGATAATACCGCTTTTGTAATTGGTGCTGACCCTCGAATTGTGAGGCATGCGATTGCAGTAACATATTCACCTGATCAAATGCGTGGTCAGGAGGATAGTGAGGCACCTGAGAGTTTGATCACTGATTACCTTGAAAAGTTGATTCAAATTCCATACCGTCTTCCTCGTCTATCACCAGCTGAGGTTGAAACTTACATGACTCTTCTTTTTTGCCAGAAAATGCTTGGCTCTGATCATTTTAAGAAGTGTGTCACGTGTTGCAAAGAGGATAGAGAAAAAAATCGATACTCTGTTTTTGGATACGCTGATGTGGAAAAAGCCATTGGCAGTGACAATTTGCCAAGTGAATTATCTCTGAGTTTAATGTTTTCATCCCAAGCATCTCCCCTCATTACAGAAGGCCTGAAAGGAAACCCTCGTCAGATTAAAAGATTCCTTAACGCATTTGTCTTAAGAAAGGAGCTTGCAAAAGTCGCTAAGTTGACCAATATCAGAGATGATGTCCTTGTCAAGCTCATGATTTTAGAGTACGCCCACCCAAAAAAATTTCGAGATCTGTTTGATTGGCAACAAAACCAAGATGGTTTCCCAAAAGAAATAGAGGATTGGGAAAATCTTGTAACCAAAGTTGCTGATGATAACGGAAATGTTGAAGATGCAAAAATTTCAGAGGCAACATGGAACATAAAATCAGTTAAACGCTGGTTGGCGATGGAACCTAAATTATCAGACATTGATTTACGTGATTATTTTTGGATAGCAAGAGATCGGTTAGAATCAACACTTTCAGCTACTGCATTGATTTCACCGGTTGTTCGTTTGGCATTCTCCGATATCATTTCTAAAAATTCTTCTGTAATCCGTGCGGCGGTAGGAACTGTTCAATCCTTTAAAGAAGAAGAAAGGGTTTCATTTCTTGATCTATTGGAAACACAAATTAAACGTCATCCTGATGAAAAAGTTGGTCATGATGCTTTTATAAAATTAATCAATGTGAATGTTCCAGGTAGCATTGAATCATACTTAAACACATTTTTAAACGCGCCTGTTGAGTCTTTGCCACCAGCAATTGCTTTTGACATGGCAGGACTATTCAAAGATAAGCCTGACATAACATCGCGTTTTGATGATGTTATAAAACGATTGACATCGAAGAAATCAAAGATAAAAACAGCTTTAGAAAAGGCACTGCAAATTCTAAAAAAGGATACGTAGAGTTATGGGCACTTCAACTGGGTACAAAGCTCCGACTACTCCTGATTGGGGCGATTTAAAAGGAAAGGTAACTCGAGCTGTGTCAAACAGCGTCCAAAATTGACCCCCCATCAGCGTCCAATTTTAACCCCCCTAAAGTTAAAAAAAATATCATTTTCTACTCTTTAATCGCCAACTTTTATTACCCGTTTCAATTATGTCACAATGATGTGTAAGACG
>JAAELK010000221.1 GCA_024226935.1 Desulfobacteraceae bacterium | reverse complement strand
GCGTCTCTTTCCGCTGAAGTTGACGTCTCTGTCTGCATGGCGCAGGTTTTTGCAAAAGAGCCTTTGGATTTTATGCTGTTTTTCTCTTCCATTCAATCGTTTATGAAAGCTGCCGGCCAGGGCAACTATGCCGCGGGCTGCACATTCAAGGATGCTTTTGCGCACAGGCTTTCCTGCGACACGGATTATCCTGTAAAGGTTATAAACTGGGGATACTGGGGAAGTGTCGGGACAGTCGCTTCAAAAGAGTACAACGATCAGATGGCAGGACTGGGCATAGGTTCTGTCGAACCGGAAGAAGGGATGGACGCTTTGGAAAAACTTCTTGCGGCTCCTGTGAACCGGCTTGCTTTTATGAAAACTGCCGAATCCTTTGACTGGCAGGGAATAAATACCGGCGAATCAGTAGCCCTCTGTCCGCAAAATGTCTCTTTGAATATGAAAAATATCCTGGGCAGTGTTTTGAACCGGGATATTAAAGAAATCCGTGAGTCAGCCGATTTTGCAACCGAACTCAGCGAGCTTCTTTTCCGGATGATGCATGGGCAGTTGCAGGCTGTCGGACTTTTTGCCGAAAAGAGACAAAGGACGGAAACGGTAAAAAGAAAAACCGGAATTATCGATTTGTATGACAGATGGCTTGAACAGAGTCTTGCTGTTTTTTCCGAAAAAGGTCTGATCGAATATGACGGAGAGTCATACACGGCAAGGGATATTTCGCCTGCGGATACTGATGCACTGTGGAAGGAATGGGAAAAGAAAAAAAATATATGGTCCGAACATCCCGGGATGAGAGCCCGGGCAGAGCTGGCTGAAGCGACTCTGCGCTCTCTGCCTGAAATTCTTACCGGAAAAACACCTGCCACGGATATCATGTTTCCGAACTCCTCAATGGAATTAGTCGAAGGGATTTATAAAAATAACGACTTGGCCGATTATTTCAATAATGTCGTTGCCGATACAGTATCGGCATATATAAATGAAAGGCTGAAAGAAAATTCAGAAGCCGAAATCAGAATATTTGAAATAGGAGCAGGAACAGGCGGTACGAGCGAAGTAATTTTTGAAAAG
>JAAELK010000220.1 GCA_024226935.1 Desulfobacteraceae bacterium | reverse complement strand
CCCTGTAGGGACTGGCTGATATCCAGTCCCCATACATAATATTTCTCTGCGGGCTGGCCTGCCGGGATCGGGACTGTGATTTCGCTGATCATGTTCCAGCCGTCATAAATGAAAAGTTTTTCGGTTTCAGGTGTCCATGAGCCGTTCCACACTGAGACGGTCTTTTTCACCCGTCTGCCCATGTAGTCATACACAAATTCGGTCTTTATGTCCCCGTCAGCCGGATTTTTCGGTTCAACTGCAATCAGGCGATTTTCCGCGTTGTATGTGTATTTTCTGTCTTCGTAAGCTGTCATGTTGCCGTCATCGTCATATTCCGGGATTTCGGGCTGTGTCCCGGTTATGATCTGATCGTACTGATTCAGGCTGTTCGGAGTATAAGTGCGGAACAGGGTGTGTTCTTCCGCAGTTTTCCGGTTTCCAATATTGTCATAGGTGTATATCCTGGTTTCGGGATCGACAGGTATGCCGGTATCTGAGGTGTCTGTCCCGATGTATCGGTGCGAGCCGGTCAGCTCGCTGCGGCTGTTGTAGCCGTATCTGCTGAACGCGCCCTGTGAGAATGCGCTTCCTGTGTTTCTGACATGGGTTCTTCTGCCGAT
>JAAELK010000219.1 GCA_024226935.1 Desulfobacteraceae bacterium | reverse complement strand
TTCATAATGGGGTTTGTTTCCCTGTAATACCTTTTTTAACACGGCTTCTTTTAATTGGATAGAATATCCCATATTTATCACCTCAATGCCCCAAATTTAATTTTTAATTGAGACGACATCTATCCTGACACAGGGGGAAAATAAGCACTGACCCATTACTAAATTAAGCATGACCGGTATAGCGTTGCTCTGGTCTGTCACTCTAAAAAGGATACAACATCCTGTATCATAAGAAGATGAACCAAGCACCAATGGAGTTAATTATAAAAAATTTGGAAATGAACTACAATAGCAGAAGATGCCAACCAATATGCAAACAATGCCATAATCAATAAAAGAGACAACATCATAACCCCCAAATTTTTATCAAAAATATTCATCGAGATTTTTATTAGATTTAAGCGAGGAGGCAAAAGATGACAATGGAAACAGATGTCACATTGAAATCCATGGGTATTATATTAATTTTTTTTCTTTACGTACCTCTTGCGGGGTTTTTCCTGTCCAGAGATGAAAGGCACGCACAAAAGAATTAGGATCATCAAAACCGATCAAAAACGAAACCTCCGCGCTGGACATATTCAAATCTATTAAATAATGACGGGCCAATATTTCACGAAGTTGAGTAAGCTCTATTTGGAAAGTAGTAGATTCTTCACTCAATCGACGTTGGAGGGTCCGTTTACTGACTCCAAGTTTTTTTGCAATATTTTTAATGGAAATTAGTCTGCTTGGCAATAATTTCAATAATGCACTGCGAACCCGATTGACGTAACTTGCGTCCACATCTAAATCCACCAGTCTTTGCTGCAAATCAGATTCAAAAAATTTTGATATAGGCGCATTCTCTGTGAGAAAAGGACGTTGGGCATCCGCTTTTGAAAAAGAGATCCTGTTTATTTTCCCTTTTCCGGGAATCACTCCAAAAAATTTGATATAAGCTTTGTCGGTCAGTTGAGTTTGAGTCGTCACTGAAATCGGTTTAATTTTTTTTTTAGTTGCCCGGCGAACAAGGTCTACAAAAAAAACAAAATTAGTAGCTACCAAAAATGACGGCAAAAGTTTTGTTGCATACAGGCATTCGAGTTCAACTATGGTTTCATCCTCATTCACATAAACATTGAGCAACGTAGGACCGGTAAGTTTTTTATATTGGTTGAGTCGCTCCATACAGACATTTAAATTGGGACTGTAAAATGCCGAAAGCATCCATGGAGTGAATAATTCAAGCGGAACGTCTTGCGCCAATATCAATGCACCACAAGGATTATCGATTACCTCTTCCAGAGCAAGCCAAAACCGAAAATATTCTTCGACACTCAAAGTTACCGTTCTTCGTGCAAAAAGCTCCCGGGGTATTTCTGCCTTTTTAAGTATCTCGGATGGTACCAGGCCCAGCTCTTTTAACAGCATCCTCCAACCCGCATCTACCACAAATTTTTTTTCTTCACCCATTCTCCCCTTATATCAAAAAAAAAATCCTATAGGAAGGCCTAAATTCTGGGGCCTGCGCGTACAACTGATCTGATATTCCCAGTGAAATTGAATTCATGATCATACAAGTTGTTGGGTAAAATCCAAAAACGATGATTTTTATATAAAAACATTTGACACCAATAAGGGTCATATAGGA
>JAAELK010000218.1 GCA_024226935.1 Desulfobacteraceae bacterium | reverse complement strand
TCCTATATGACCCTTATTGGTGTCAAATGTTTTTATATAAAAATCATCGTTTTTGGATTTTACCCAACAACTTGTATGATCATGAATTCAATTTCACTGGGAATATCAGATCAGTTGTATGCGCAGGCCCCAGAATTTAGGCCTTCCTATAGGATTTTTTTTTTGATATAATGAAAGAATGGTTGAAACAAGAAAATTTGTGTTAGATGCGGGTTGGAGGATGCTGTTAAAAGAGCAGGGTCTGGTACCAGCCGAGATAGTTAAAAAGGCAGAAATATCCCCGGATCTTTTCGCGCGAAGAACGGTAACTTTGACTATCGAAGAGTATTTTCGGCTTTTGCTTGCCCTGGAAGAGGTAATAGATAGTCCTTGCGGTGCATTGATATTGGCGCAAGACATTCCGCTTGAATTATTCACTCCATGGATGCTTTCGGCATTTTACAGTCCCAATTTAAATGTCTGCATGGAGCGACTCAACGAATATAAAAAACTTACCGGTCCTACGGCGCTCAATGTTTATGAGAATGAGGATGAAACCATAGTTGAACTCGAAT
>JAAELK010000217.1 GCA_024226935.1 Desulfobacteraceae bacterium | reverse complement strand
ATTGCATTTTTTTATGATTTTATGTGTTGCCTTAAAAATAATTTTATGCCACTGTTTGTTATTAAATGGAGTTCTTCTTGTCTTTTTACTTTAGACACCTTCCAATTGCGCATAACTTTTGCTCTGACCGCGGGGTTCATTATCATCACCGGCCCTACTACTGGTGTTGGAAAAATTTATCTGGCCTGTACCTTTGCCAACACTTCTCAAACGAATTCATGTAAATACCCGAATTAAAAGGTGGAGGATTGATGAATTAAAGAAAAAAAGGAGGGGTCGGCATAGTTTTAGAAGACATCTTGATTAGAGCAGAATTTAAGTATCATAAACCCGAATAAGAGTAAAGAAGTTGTGCTTTTAATCTTAAAAAACGAAAACCTTGACTAGGAATAAAATGTCTGAAATATAGGATAAATTCAGCGTCGATCGGTTCCAAAAAAACCGGACGGAGTGCTATTGCATTTTTTGGGGGTAGTATTTCATATAAAAAGGTAAGAAGGCGATCAAAAACTAATACTTAAGAGAAGGCAAGCAAAATAAAAAATGGGAGTATTTGTATTTAGCGACATACATGGTAATTGGGAAGCCTATAATAGAGTAATGAGCTATGTGGATGCTAAAAATAGGTTTAATAAGCTTAACAACAAAGAGGAAAATCATGTTGTCTGTATTGGAGATCTCGTAGACAGGGGGGCAAATTCAGCGAAAATTGTCAATGACTATGCAGATAGAATGAAAAAAAACAAGAAGTTTCATTTTATTTTTGGAAACCATGAGATATCACTTTTCAAGGCAATAACATTTGGAGAAGAAGATCCGCTCTGGGTTAGAAGAAAAAAAAATCCGTTTGGTGGGTGGACTGTATGCAGGGAACTGGCCCAAAAGGGTAAGCCCGGGACAAAAAAGTTTTTGGATTCATTTTTTTACCTGATGGATCATGGCGTTGGAAGGATATATGTACGTGTTAAGCATATGTATGTTATCTCCCATGCAGGCCCGTCATCAGAGAAACATCGGAATAAAAGAAACGAAATGAAACAAGCTGCTAAACAACTTATTGGAAGACAATCTGTTGAAACTCAAAAAGAATTTCATTCCGGAGACAGAGAGGTTCTCAGGAACTTGATTCGAGCTAAAACTATACCACACTTTGAATCAAGGATTAAGAGTATCACTGAAAGAAAAAACAAATTTAAAAAACATAGGAAGCGTAGTAACCTATATGGAGGTCAGTTACATCTTGACAATGAAAATAGAAAATATCATGTACACGGGCATACCGTCCAACAAAAGACTTATATATGTCAAAGGTGGAATGAGTATGCCTATGACAACTATAAGGAGTTAGAAGACTTTTGTCTTCCTGTGGATGCTGGGCTTGCGTTCGCAGGGATTTCAACTACAGATATTGCGAATCCAAAACATACGTATGTTTTTGAAAAAGTTGCCTGTGGTTATATTTCAAGTGATCCGGAAGAGCCTTATCCCCACAGTATAGAGTTTTTGGATGGAATTACAGAAAAAACAGAACAAAATCCCATAAGCGTAAACAACTCCTATAATAACAACGATGCAAAGCACCCCGATGTGGCCATTTTCTTCAAAAGAGCTGAGGAGTATTTTGATGGAAAACGTAGAAAAGATTATTATTTTTCCCTTATTCTGGATAAACAAATTTCATGGAGTGAAAGGTACTTTAAAGATTTTCATAAAAATAACTATAAAACTTTGAATAACCTCAGGGTCTTGTCACCCATAGTAAAAACCGGCTCATGTGGGAATAACAGTTTGGTAAATTATATTAAAAAACGCAGAAAAGAAGGATTTCATAGCGGTTTATGGGTAAGAGAAGCTTACAATCGCGAAACAAAATTACGCTGTGCCATCTGGGTGTACTGTTACCTAAACGGAATTATAGATAACGAAGATCTAAGAGGTCCAGATATTCAAGAGTTTTATGACACCATAAACGATAAATCTATAACCAATAAACGATGTCAATTATATACGGCCATCAAGGGCGTAAAAGCTGATGAAGAACGTGGAATAAAAGGAGGCGAACAATTTTTAGAGGAGTTAAGGGCGTTTTCTCCCTAATCCACCATTTTGAAATCGACTCATTTGTTACTCCTTGATCATTAGTTGTGGAGACAACTCGATCATTGAGTAACATTAAGTCTACAGATGGCAAAGCCTCTGTCCTCTGATCTGGCCCAGAAGACCAGGGTTTTTATAACGGACTAAACACCATTAACAACTCTGACATTCCCGTATGCCCATCAATTTGTTCTAACTTAATTTTAAAACCACATTTTTTATAAAACTCAATACTCTTATTATTTTCCTTATAAACACTAAGACTTAAGTTCTCACGAACCTGCTTTGCTTTTACCATGAGCTGTTTGCCAATCCCCCTGCCTTGATCAACCATGGAAACAAACATGGCGGCCAATGTTTCTTCGTACAAAGAGACAAAACCTTTAATTGTCCCTCCTTCATCATAGACATAGGTTTCACTTGCTGGCAAATAGATATCACGCATATCATCAACCTTTGATTCCCAAAAATCTTTTTTGATAAAATCATGGGCCTTTTGTGAGGCACTAAGCCAAATTTGCAGGATTTGCTCCATATCAGATTGTTTAAATCTACGAATCATATTTACCTTTCTCCTTGTACTCACTTCATCCCCAAGACTCCACCATACAAAAATGCGGCTATGATAAGACAAATAGATCTGTCGAATCAGCCTCCATAGCGCTCAATTTTCGATACCAATTCGTTGAAACTTTCATTTATGGTTTTAACCGCCGTATCGATAATCACTCTTTTTGAAGTCCAGGTATCATATTGTCTCGACTCCACTTTCTTCCAGGTGGGGACAATAAGACCCGGTATTGTCCCTTTACGAGTTTCCACTCTTTTTTGATGTTCCACTTTATCAGAACAGATAATTTCAATATTAATAAACCCAACCCTGGATTCGATTGCCACTTGTTCCCACTCGGTTCTGGATAAAACTATTGGATTGCAAGAATCGGCTACTACACTGATACCCAAACCTAAATTATCAGATGCAATTTTATATGAAAGTCTATAACCTTCAGCTTCGACCTGCATTGAACATAAATCTCTTAACCCCTGTTCAACAGTATCTATTCGCAAATAAACAGCATTCAAATGCCGGGCAAGCATTTGTGAAAGTGTGGTTTTGCCTGAACCAGGAAGGCCGGAAAAAATATAAAGTATGGTTTCGGTATTTTTCATCCTTTCCACAGGGTGTCTCCATTTATGATATTTAATATAATTCCCACATTATTTCCTCAACCTGACTATCAAATTTTACGATAAAGCATCAAGTTTTTTATTATTGAAATTTACACTGCCCATTAAAACGGTAGGATAAAAATTAAATCCTTCCATATGTTTTAAATCTTTGATTAAGTGGCTGATTGATTAATTACCAAATAATAAATTAGGAACTATCATGGAAGAAACAAGAAGAAATTTTTTAAAAACAGGTTGTGCTGCATTAGCTGGAGCAACGGTGGCAACCAGCATTAACCTGGTCAATGCAAAAGACGCCGGAGCAAGCCCTATTAAACACCCCCATGGCTGGCCCATTAAAGGCTTGGACCCCAATAAAACCAAAGACTTAGGTTACCAGGGGTATTATGGAAAATCTCGTTTCAGCGGTGCTGCGGGACAAGGCTGTGCATCGGGCGTATTTGGAACCATTGTCGGTCAACTCCAGGAAACGGTTATTGGAGATCCAGAACATCCATACCATGGCATTCCTCTATCCATGATGCAATGGGGAGCTGGAGGAGTTGCAGGTTTTGGTTCTCTGTGTGGTGTTCTCAACGGTGCTGGCGCTGCCATCGGTCTTGCCTGCAATAACAGTGATGCAAAAAAGTATATCTCAGACCTTTTAACCTGGTACTCGGAAACAGCCCTGCCAATCTATCCGTCACCCAAGTATAAAAAATCCCATGGTAAATCCATAGCCAGATCCAATCTCTGTCATGTATCCGTGACAAATTGGTGTCTTGCTTCGGGATATGCAAGTGGCTCATCCCAACGTTCTGATCGTTGTGCGTGTCTTTGTGCAGACACGGCTTCCAAGGTAGTTGAAATGTTAAATTCCGGCGTTGGCGGCGTCCTTGGCAATCCCCGGGATAAAAATACCACCTGTGGCTCCTGCCATTACCAGGGAAACGATTTTGACGCTGGACAATTTACCCATGGTAAGATGGATTGTAACTCCTGCCATGTCGAAATTGAAAAAATATCGGTACAAGAACACCATGGTGATAAATAACCAACCATAAAAACACCACTGACTCTTACAAAGATTATCCTGGCAACCATTGCCGTTCATTGTAAGGGTCAGTATGGCTGCCGGGCTTTCTTTCAATATTCTTGATTTTTCCAGTACTTAGGCCTATAGTAAACACATCTCTTATAAAAAAATGTGACGATAAGATTGCAGCCTATCCAAATATAATTCCTGTCTAAAAAGGAGATTTCGCATCATGGATAGATCAATGAGTGTTCAGGTAAGACAAGGTCATGTCAGGAAAACCCCCACATTTTTAGGTATTATTGTGGAGCGCCTGTCCTATGGGGACAAAGTTCTTATTTTAAAAGACAAAGGCGACTGGTTGGATATCAAGGTGGAGGGGACAGGCACCCGGGGATTCATGCATATTTCTGCCCTTACCACTAAAAAAATAGTTTTTAATCCGGGGGACGAAGAGGCAAAAAAGACAGCCACCAGTGATGAATTTGCCCTGGCTGGAAAGGGGTTCAACGAAAATGTGGAAGATAGGTTTCGGGCCGATAATCCCCATTTAAATTTTGCCGGCATCGACCGAATGGAAGGGTATGGGGTATCAGAAAAACAGATGAGGCAATTTCTTTTCAAGGGTCAGTTAATATTCAAGGGGGAAAACCCATGAAAAAAAATACCCGAAGAAACTTTTTATATACCGCCGGAACCTGTGCTCTATCCGGACTCTTATTTACGGGGTGCAAAACCCTGGATACGATGAACAAGATGCTGGAGGTGGTAAAAATTGATGCCGGACCCGTCTCGTCTTCCCAGGTCCAGTCCCTGGTCAAAACAGGCCAGGCCGTGGCAAAAACATTTGAAAGTTTTACACCGGAACAAGAATACTATATCGGCCGAACCGTCGGGGCCACTGCACTGGGAAGATATCCCCCCTTTAATAATCCCATGGCCAACACCTATATAAATGTATTGGGACAGACTTTGGCCGCGGCATCGGATAGACCAGACACCTTTGCCGGATATAGGTTCCAGATCCAGGACTCCGATGAAATCAATGCCTTTGCCGCACCCGGGGGATTTATTTTTGTTACCCGGGGGCTTATTCGATGCTGTAAAGATGAAGATGCTCTGGCCGCAGTCCTGGCCCATGAAATCAGTCATGTCCAGGGAAAAGACGGCCTGCGGGCCATAAAACAATCCAGAATCACTTCGGCCCTTACTATCATTGGCCTTGAAGGGGCCAAACAGTTCGGAAATAAAAACCTGGCTGCCTTGACCCGGACCTTTGAGAAGAGTATTTCGGATATCACCAACACCCTGATAGTCAACGGGTACTCCAGAACATCGGAAAAAAAAGCGGATATTGCTGCTATTGAGATCCTCAACCGGGTGGGCTATGCACCCCAGGGACTTCTTGAAATGTTAACCCAGATGCAGGCACGCCTGAAACCAGGCACCCCGGATTTTGCAAAAACCCATCCATCCCCCCATGACAGAATACTGGCATTGGAACCCTGGATAGGCCCCTATATTCCCTATCCACAGCCCCAGCCCCGGCTGGAAAGATTTACTAAATATATTGCCTGGGTTTAAGGAAAAGATAAAACACAAAAAGATCAAAGCAATTGCCAGGGGATGCCTGCTTGGAGCCACAGCCCTTGCCGTTGCCCTGGTACTTCACTTGGCCGGCTGGCTGGATAATATTGAAAATAAAACCTGGGACTGGCGGGTATCTGTCTTTGCCGACACCCAAAAAACCTCCGGGGATATTGTAGTAATATTATTGGACCAGAACAGCCTGGACTGGGCGGCAAGCAATCTGGGCCTGACCTGGCCCTGGCCCAGGCAAATTTATGGTATTCTGGTGGATTTTTGCAATCGACACCAAGCCAAGGCCCTGGCCATAGATGTTATTTATTCCGAACCTTCCACCTATGGAGTAGCCGATGATGAACTATTCAAGGATGCCCTTGCCAATTTCGGCCATGTGACCAATGCGGTGGTTCTTGGCAATTTCTCCGGCAACCAGACCCATTGGCCTGAAAACATTTTTTCACCCAGGTTTGAAGTTCAGGGCATAGATTCCTGGTTTAGTCGCCCCCCCCCATCCTGATCTGCTATTTTCAAAAATTACCATGCCCATTCCGGAAGTTGCCAAAACCAGTGCCATGCTCTGTAATGTTAACCTGGCACCGGACAAAGATGGTATCTACCGAAAAATACCAGGATTCAGTCTCTTTGATCACCGGGCAATACCCTCCATGGGCCTGGGGCTTTTTTTATCTGCCCACCCCGAAACCAGAGCCAGCATGACAAAGCAGGGATTACAACTCAATGGCTATACTATTCCCATGGACAAACAGGGAAAAACCACTCTCCAATACAAGGGAGCCTCCGGCACCCATACCAGTTTTTCTGCGGCCTGGGTACTCCAATCGCAAATTTTATTTCAATCGGGAAAGGCACCCAGACCCGGGGAAAAAGCGGCGTTTAAGGATAAATATGTTTTTTTTGGATTTTCCGCCCCGGGACTTTTTGACATTCACGCCTCTCCCATTAACAGCCACAGTCCCGGCGTAGAGATCCATGCCACCTTTCTGGACAATCTTTTATCCCAAAATTTCATCAAAATTATTCCTTTTTTTCTGACTTTGATCCTGGCCTTTTCCCTCACGATTTCCTGCAGTATACTCATCTCCTTTTTTACCCGGGCCCGCCCCCTGGTCGCCATCGGAATTGGATATCTTTTTATCCCGGGAGCTCTAGGATTACTGGCCTACAAAATGGATTTCTGGCTGCCCCTGGCCATTTTGCAAATAAGCCTGGCCCTGGCCATTACCTTTATCCTCATCGCCAATTATGCGGTGGAGGGCCGCAGGCGACGTTTCATTAAAAACGCTTTTAACCATTATTTAAGTCCCCAGGTCATCGAACAACTCATCTTGCAACCGGACCTGCTGCGCCTGGGAGGGGAACGCCGGAATCTATCCATTTTTTTTAGTGATCTGGAGTCTTTCACAAGCCTTGCAGAAATGCTGGAGCCGGAAGCATTGACCCGGTTTTTAAATTTATACCTGACAGCCATGACCAATATTATTCACCAGGAAGGGGGGACCATTGACAAATATGAAGGGGATGCCATTATCGCCTTCTGGAACGCACCCCTGAAAACACAAGATCACGCCGTCAAATGTGTCCGGGCAGCCCTGGCCTGCCAGGAAAAACTAAACCAGATGCAACCCAGGTTCATAGAACAGGTGGGACAAAAAATTTTTATGCGAATTGGCATAAACACCGGCCTGGCCGTGGTGGGCAATATGGGGTCCCAGACCAGGTTCGACTATACCATGGTCGGAGATGCCGTCAACCTGGCGGCCCGACTTGAATCGGCCAATAAAAGATTTAACACCTATACCATGGTGTCCCAGGCCACCCATGAACTCACAAAATCAAATTTTTACTTCCGGGAACTGGGCAAGATTGCGGTCAAGGGCCGCAAACAAAAGGTCAGGGTTTATGAACCCATGACACCTGAAACATATGGGATAAACCCAATGGTTTACCAAACCTTTGAACAGGGGCTGGCCCTATACCATGAAGGCCAGTTTAAACAAGCCGAATCAATTTTTTCATCCATTGCACACAAGGACCCGGCAGCCCGGGCCTATCTTCATATCTGCAAACAAAAGCAAACTGCACCAAAACCAGGCTGAACTTTTCCTGTTGGAATTCCGACAAAAAAAGTTCAGCCGCAACAATTTAGAAACGGAAAAGCAGATTGGCACTCCATGCGTCAATATCATCGTCGCCGTTATACCTTTCCCATTCCCCACGGATGACAAAATTCCGGGGCAGGTTGATATCCAACCCCAGGCCGAAAAAAAGATCCACACCATTGTCGGATGCCGACACGCTGCCACTGGTGTTGCTAGCCTCTAAATCGGAATCCCAGTAATAACTTCCAATTTTCCCAAAGGGGGTGATCCACTTGAGTTGCTTCACCCCTGTTACTTTGTCCAGGGGCAAAAAGAAAACACCCCCAACTGATAAAGCCCAGACTTTTTGGGTCACGGATGAATTATCCCTTAAAAAAGAATAAGTAATGCCGTTTGCAGCAAAGGTATCGCCTGTGTTGCCCTTTAACGATGCTTCACCAAAATTGGCATATGTCATTTCGATACCCACATAATCGTTGAACCGAAAACCACCAAACACCTTAAATCCATGATCTTCATCATCCAATGTGGCTGTGAGCGGGGTTATATCTGTATCAAAAGTTGTCGACATATAACCCGCCCCCATATACCATTGGGCAGGTTTCTGGGGTTTTTTTTCCTCGGCTACCGCAGAGGACAGACTAACCATGGCAACCATCGATGCAAGTGTGATCCAAAAGAGTACGCGTCTCATTGTTTTCATTTTCCTTTCAAAAATTCATTTTAACAATTTCAACTCAGCCAGTTCAATTTCAAAGAATCATAATTCCTAAAACAATGCGGCGTTTCATGTCAAGAGAATGTTTAGTTCCCAAATCCTTATTCTTTATAAAAAAACAATGTTCAATCTGGAGTCTATTCCCAAAGAGATCTTTAATTTGTTACTCAAATAAACCGCAATATCCAGTGGAGGGCAGGTTGCCTTCCAAAGCGGCGGATTTTAGAAGTTATAAATCAGATCCAAGTCCAGAGAGTGTAATGCAACCTGACCAGAACGGGTCTTGGCTGTTTTTATATATCATTTCTGAAAAATGCTGTTCTGGATTAAGTGTGACCGAGAACTACTGTTTAATAATTAGTTGTTTTAAAAAAGAATTTAATATATTGTATATACATAATTTTATTCACAAAAAGTTCATATTGGATACTGTCATTTTTTTAAATTCACTTCCTGTTAGAAGAATAATTTGATAGTTCATTTCCCATTAATTTAACTAAATGATTGATGATCCTCGGGTTTGTTTTTAGTAGCTTCTACGCCATTCACCATAAATCACCCATAGCCGTCTTATCAACCATTGCAGCTTACAGCGGTGAAAAGGAACAAATGATGAACGATTCTCCAAACAGACTGGAATGCGATATTTCCGGTAACAAAATAGTATATTACTCCCAGGGGAAAGGTGAGCCCATCGTACTTATCCATGGAATAACAACATATTCTTTTATATGGCAAAAAATAGTACCCCTGCTCATAAAAAAATACAATGTGATCAGTCTTGATCTTCCCGGGTGTGGAGACTCTGACAAACCTTTAAACACGGATTATTCCATTAAAAATCATGCAATGCTTTTTAATGAGTTTGTAACAAAAATCGGCCTTGAAAAATTCCACATGGTGGGACACGATCTGGGTGGAGGCATAACCCAGATATTTGCAGTACGATATCCCGACCGACTTTTTGATCTGGCTTTAATCAATTCTGTTGCATATGATTTTTGGCCTGTCCAACCCATCAGTGCCCTGGCAACACCTATTCTAGGCCAATTGCTATTGGCCTCCCTTGATTTTGGCACCTTTAAAATGATTGTTAAAAGAGGTTTGTTTCATAAAGAACGGGTTACGCCAAAATTAATGAATTCATTCTGGCGCCCCCTGAACACCCAATCGGGCAGAAAAGCATTCATCCATTTTGCAAAAAGCCTTGATAACCAGGATCTGGTAAAAATTACCAATCAATTAAAAAAGATTAAATTACCTACCCTGATTATTCGTGGTGAAAAAGATGCCTACCTGGGTCCTGAACTTTCCACCTGGCTTCACCGGACGATCCCAAAAAGCAAGTTTGTAAACGTTCCTACAGGAGGTCATTTTATCCAGGAGGATGAACCGGAAATAATAGCAGATAATCTGATCCGTTTTTATCAGGAAAATAAAGATGAAACCTGAACATGAAAAGAAAATTCATGGGCTGGAAAAAAAAATAAGCACCCTTACAAAAGAGAATCAGCAATTATCTGAACGTGCCGATGACGCAATCCTTCTTGGGTTTGTATCTGAAAGCATCTCCCACACAAAAGATTATAAATCATTATTTAATTTAGTTCTGGAAAGAATCTCAAATTTAAAGGCAATTCCCTATTGCAGCTATTGCAAAATTGAAAAGGAGCAGATAAAGACGATGGGATATTATTCATCATATCCCCATGATCTCAAACTCCGGGATATTGTATATTCAAAAACAATTGCTGCGGAAATTGAAAACAAGATTGCAATGTTTAATTCAGAGGAATGCAAAACCCTGGGTTTTCTTGATATGTTCCCAAAAAAGAGCTTCATACCCCGGGCCATTGCACTGTTTTATTTTTCTTCAAGGGATATTCCCGATGGATTGTTCCTGTTCATGGATGATACTCTTAAAAAAGACGGACTTTCGCCCAAACTGGTTATCCTGACAAGGGTTGTGGAAATCACAATTACAAAACTTGATGAATTCAAAATAATCCAGGATCTGACTCTGCTCAACCGGGAGCTTGACAAAAGGGTTGCCCAAAGGACGGCCCAATTGGAAGATACTGCGCAAAAGCTTAAAAAAGAGATCCAGGAGAGAAAAAGAACGGAACAAGAGCGGCTTAGAAGTTTGAATTTAGAATCTCTGGGTGCGTTTGCCGGAGGAATTGCCCATGATTTTAATAACCTTTTGACCATCATCCATGGAAATATTGATCTTGCAAAAGAAGATGCGACATCCCCGGATGTTATAAGCTGTCTTTTAGAATCGGAAAAAGCATGCTATGAAGCAACAGAACTGGCTGGTCAGATGATTACTTTTTCCGGGGGAGGCATACTCTGTAAAAAAACTCAAAATATTGCACAATTAATTGAAGATATAACAAATTTTACTTTATCGGGCTATGATTTAACCTATGATCTGTCATTATCTCCGAACCTATGGCCTGTTATCGCTGATCAGGAACAGATAAAAACCATCTTCAAAAATCTTTGCGCCAATGCAGTGCAGGCCATGCCCAATGGCGGAATTGTTCGGATAAAGGCAAGAAATTTTGAATATGCCTTCCATGACAAATCCGTGCCCCCCGGTATTCCCAAAGGGAACTATGTAAAAATCTGCTTAACAGATCAAGGGGTCGGCATCAGTGAAAAAAATCTGCCTTTAATATTTGACCCCTATTTTTCAACCGGGACAAGGGGTGTGAAAAGAGGCATGGGTTTAGGCCTTACCATGGTTTACTCAATCATCAAAAATTGTGACGGGTATATCAATATTAAATCACAATTAAATGTGGGAACAATTGTAGAGGTATATTTACCGGCAGAAACCTGAACAAAAACATGATAGTTTTATATTAATACCAGGAGGTTGCTATGAAATTAAGTGATTTTATTCTGGAACAATTTGTCAAACTGGGTGTGGACACTGTATTTGGAGTACCCGGTGATTACAATCTGCGCTTTTTAGACTATGTAGAAGACCAGCCACAGATAAACTGGGTCGGCAATTGCAATGAATTAAACGCCGCCTATGCCGCAGACGGCTACGCCAGAATAAATGGTCTGGGAGTTTTAGTAACCACCTATGGAGTTGGTGAGCTCAGTGCCATGAACGGCATCGCAGGTTCCTTTGCTGAAAATGTACCGGTTATTCACCTTGTGGGTATGCCCGCAACCAGCGCCCAACAAACCGGACTTGCCGTTCACCACAGCCTGGCCAGCGGTCATTTCAATGAGTTCAGTGATATGTGGCGCAATATCACCTGTGCCACCGCTCAACTCAGCCGGGATAATTGGCTGATGGAAATAGAACGGGTAATCTCGACCGCCATAACCTGTAGCAAACCTGCCTATATTGCCATTCCCGCCGACCTGTTTGATATGCATATAGATGGCAACATCGATCTGCAATTCAGCCGGGATTGTATTGGTCACGAAGATAAAATTCCTGAGATCTGCGATTTGATTTTTAATACCCTGGAACAAAGTAAACGCCCCGTTGCCTGGCTGGGTTGCAATACCCGCCAGTTTAACGCTGCCGAAAGCAGCAACCAATGGGTAGAAGCCCTGGAAATTCCCTTTGCTCAAACCCTGATGGCCAAGTCTCTCTACAATGAAGCCAGCAAATTCTACCTGGGACTGTACGCCGGCAGTATGGGCAGTCCAAAAGTACAGCAACAATTTGACAATGCCGACTGCCTGGTGCAAATAGGTGTGCGTATAACCGACTTCAATTCCGGCGGATTTACCCACAAGAAATTTAAAAACAATATTGAAATTACCGACAAGCTGGTCCGCATCAATGAACATAACTATATCGGCATCAATGCCCACAAGCTTATCCTCTCTTTACTGGGACACGACAAAACTTGCAAACTCAGCTTTTCAAATTTGTCCTACCAGGAAGACAATACCAGGCCGATACCCACGACGGACAGCCCGTGGTCCATGGCAGCCTTCTGGGATTATATGGTATCCAGATTTTTGCCGGGAGATATATTATTGGCAGATGCCGGTACAAGTTTTTTTTGCCTCTGGGAAAGAAAGGTAGCCATAAAACATCGCTTGCTGACCCAGGTGTTGTGGTCTTCCATAGGCTATACTCTACCGGCAGCCCTGGGCGCTGCCTGTGCAGCCAAAAATAGAAGAACTCTGGTATTTATCGGTGATGGCGCCCTGCAAATGACCGTTCAGGAACTGTCCACCATTGCCCGTTTAAATCTGCCGGTAATTATATTTTTGATCAACAACGATGGTTATACCGCAGAGCGCTGTATTCATGGTGCAGACCGCGCATATAACGATATTGCCGGTTGGCGCTATCGTCAATTGGCCTCGGCCTTCAGCCCCAATATTCACACCGCAAAGGTCAATGACATGACCTCTTTGCTGCAGGCATTATCACAAGCTGAAACAGGTAACAAGGACGGCAAAGTGCATTTTATAGAACTCAAATTTGCCCGCTATGATATCCCGCAGATGCTGGAACAGGCCGTTAAGGGGCTAAAAAATCAAAATTCATAATTAATTTTAATAGGTTAAAACCATACCACCGTCAAATAGAAGATCTCCACCCACCAGGTATTTTGAAAAACGGGAAAACCCGAAAACAAATAAATTGCCTACTTCGATGGGGCTCATCATCTCCTTGACCCTGGATTTTCCCATCATGACATCGGTCATCACCTGTTCTGGTGTAATACCCCGCTGCTTTGCCTGGGCCCCCACCTGATTCAAAGCCAGGGGTGTCTTTACAAACCCGCAACTGACTGTAAATGAACGAATATTACCCTCACCTTCGGCCGAAATAGACTGGCTCAGGGCCCTGAGCCCGAATTTTGTGATATTGTAAACAGGTTTGTTTTTCGTGCTGATATGGGCGTGGACCGAGGCCATATTTCCGATGACGCCGGTGGGGTCAGAACTTTTTTTCATATGGGGTATAACCAGTTGGGACAGGTAAAAAGGAGCGCGGAGCATAAGAGTCTGCATGAGATCATAGGTTTCCATGGGAAAATTTTCCACAGAATCGATGTGCTGGATACCGGCTATATTGACCAGATATTTGATTTGTCCCAGGGAGGCGGCGCGTTCCACAGCAATTTCAATTTCCCTGTCCCGGGTGAGATCGGTCTTTAAAAAGGTCATAGAGCCCCCAAGCTCCCTGACCATATCACAGGTTTTCTCCCCTTCGATTTGATTAATGTCCAGCCCAAAGGTGGTCAGGTTGTTGGCAGCGGCTGCAATGGCCGTTGCCCTTCCAATACCGGTGCCGCATCCCGTGACAATACAAAGGTTCTCCCGGCAAAAATCCTGGTCGTTCAGAATAAGAATCTCGTCTTGCTTGATTGCAGGTTCTTTGATATCCATCTATTCTCTCCCCAAGATAATTAAAAATTTATGGTTATTTGGTTTTCTCCTCTATAAATCCGGCATACAATTCCATGGGGTGGCAAACCCTTATATTTTTGTTTTGTTTGGCCAGCATGTCGCAAATCTGCATCATACAAGCCGGACAACCCGTCGAAACCGTGGTGCACCCCGTGTCTGAAATATTTTTTTGTTTCAAATTTCCGATGGATGCAGACAGATCGTAATGATAGATATTAAAACTGCCCCCCATGCCGCAACATTTATCAGCTCCCTGCATTTCAACCAGTTCTTTTCCTGCTGCCCGAATAATCTGCCGGGGCTGGGCAGCAACCCCCAACGATTTTTTCAAATGACAGGGATCATGGTAGGTGACGATTTCCCGGGGTTTTCCAGGGATTACAGATAATTGCCCATCAAAATCCGGTTTTACCCGGTCCACCAGAAATTGATTGATATCCATGGTTTTTTGGGAAAGGCTTTGCAATTGTTCTCTGATACCACTTGGGGCATCCTTATAAATGGCCGGCCAAAGTTTTTTAATGGTGGAAGTACAGGTGGCACAAGCCGTAATCAAAACATCAAATTTTTCTTTTTTAAACAATTCCAGATGGTGATCCACAAGCTTTGTAAAGGTTTGCCGATCTCCAGCAGCAAGGGCGGGTATACCACAACACCCCTGGCCCCGGGGGATGGTAATGGATACTCCATGGTGGGTGAGCACCTTGATACCGGCATGGGCCACATTGGGAAACACCTTATCAATGATACAGCCTGTAAAAAAGAGTGCTTTCAGGCCAAAGGCCGGGCCAACAACCGGGCCGGAACCCGGAGCAAAATCCACCCTGTGGGTATCTGTCAGGGTTTTGTGAAACGGTTTTTCAGCCATGGGAAGAATATGGCGGTTGGACAACAACGGCGAAACCAGCCTGGCACAGGAGGTGCCCTGGACATTTGCTTGATCTTTAATGAACAGATGCTGGAAGCGTCCTGCCCATTGAATCAGGGTGTCAAAGGTCCCGGGATTTGCTAAAAATTTTTTAAAAATTATTTTTTTAATTGGAGAAAGCCCCTTGTACTCAGTCAAAATGACACGGGCCCTGATAAATATTTCCAGAGCATTGACTCCGGAGGGACAATTATCGGCACAAGAACCGCACAAAAGACATTTGTTCAACCGCTGGTTGACCCCGTCTGGATCGGTAAAGATATTTTCCATGAGCCCTGAAAGCAGGACAAGTTTTCCCCTGGCCACATCGGCTTCTTGTCGGGTTCGGTCAAAGAGGGGGCAAACCGACTGGCAACTGCCGCAGCGGATACAGACAACCAGTTGTTCTTCCAGTTCTTTAATAAGGATTGCCAATTCATTCATTCCTGCCATCTTAATTTAAGACTCCTGTTACTTATACCTTGTATATGTGGGTTGCCAATTTTAAAATTTGATTTGTTTTCTTGATTTTCAGGTGGTGATACTATGATCTTTCCTTTTAATAATCAGGGCTCTTTAAAGGAGAACTACCTGAATTTATTTAACATTCTTTTTATACCAGAGTTTAAAATAAAAAACAAATAATAAATTTTTACTTGATAAATATCGCCCTTGGCCTTAATTATAAATCAGGGTTGACCTATACAGATGTCTGTAACGGCCGTGTTTGCCACCCATAGGATAGTCCCGGGCCTTGGTGCACCGGACCCAACAACGTTGGCATTTTTTTTAACACCGCCCTTTGGATATGCCCCGTTTTATTTCAAAGGAGCAATACAACCATGGACTCAACCGTGGATGAAAACACCCAGGAATTTATTGAAAAAGCCACCCTTGTATCTGCCAGGGTTTACCGGGTCAAGGACATGGCATCCGCCCTGGACAAGGCCCTTGATCTTTGCAAATCAAAACAGATATCCCATGCCGGAATCAAGACAGATCCGGTATCTACTAAAACTGCCCTGGTGATGGCCGCCCCCAACCTCGATGAAGACAGTTTCACCAGTTTTTTTAAAGATTGCCGAAAAAATGGCAACATCCTTCTTATCCGGGATAACCTGAGAAAATATCCAGACGGTATTGACATGGGCCTCACCCTGGTGGATTTTGGTATTGCCGAAACCGGCACCCTGGTATTAAATTCCGATTCCGAAGAGACAAGGCTTGCAACCATGCTCTGTGAGACCAATGTGGCCATCCTCAGGGTGACAAAAATTCGAAAAACGGCTCTTTTGATGGCCGATGAACTCAATGAACTTATTAAAAACAACTCTTCTTACACAGCTTTTATCACCGGGGCCAGCCGGACCGGCGATATTGAACGGGTATTAGCCCTGGGAGTCCACGGCCCCCTGGAACTTATAATATTATTGGTAGAGGCCTGATGACCATGGAAAAAAAAGAAAGCTTAAAAGCCTATAAAAAAAGGCTTGATACCGCCCTGGAAAATAAATTTTTACGCAAAAGCCTGGACAATTTTGCAGTGGCTTATAAAATTTCCAGGGAAAAGGCTTTTTCCGGCATGGACGTGGAGGGGCTGGTCAAAGAGGTGGCAGATATTAAAGCTGCCGCCATTAAAAATAACGAGGCCCTTCTAGAAGAATTTACCCAAAAAGCCAAAGCAAACGGCGTCCATGTACACCTGGCAGATACTGCAGAAGATGCCAACCGCATCATAGAAAAGATCGCCGGGAAGACCGGCTCCAAAAAAGTTGTTAAATCCAAATCCATGACAGCCGAAGAGGTTCATCTAAACAAATGGCTGGAAAATTCAGGAGTTGAAGTGACGGAAACTGATCTGGGGGAATGGATTGTCCAACTTCGCCATGAAGGACCGTCCCACATGGTCATGCCGGCCATTCACCTGTCCCGGTTCCAGGTGGCAGACCTTTTCTCAGAGATTACAGGGACAAAGCAAAGCGCCGAGATTGAAAAACTGGTCAAGGTGGCAAGACAGCAATTAAGGGAAAAATATTTCCAGGCGGACATGGGAATAACAGGTGCCAATTATGCCCTGGCCCAAACCGGAACCTTAGGCATTGTCACAAATGAGGGTAACGCCCGCCTGGTATCCACCCTGCCAAAGGTCCATGTGGCATTGCTGGGAATTGATAAGCTTTTACCCTCCATGAAACAAGCTCTTTCCATTAACCGGATTCTGCCTAAAAATGCAACGGGACAGGATATCACCTCCTATGTGACCTGGATCACAGGACCCAGCCAATGTAAAATTGCAAAGAACGAAACACGGGAGATGCATATTGTATTTCTGGACAATGGCCGGAAAAAAATTGCCGCAGACAAAGATTTTGCCCAGGTACTCCAATGTGTACGCTGTGGAGCCTGCGCCAATGTTTGTCCTGTCTACCGCATGGTGGGCGGCCACCGGATGGGATATATCTATATCGGGGCCATAGGGCTTATCACCACCTATTTTTTCCACGGCCGGGAACATGCCGCAAATCTTGTTCGCAACTGTAGCAATTGCGGAGCCTGCAAAGAGGTCTGCGCCGGAGGCATAGATCTGCCAAGCCTCATCAAGCAAATCCATACCAGGATTTTAGACGAGGAAGGTCATCCTTTAAAAAACCTCTTGTTAGGTCAAGTCTTAAAAAACAGAAAACTTTTCCACACCCTGCTCCGCGGTGCCCAACTTGCCCAAAAACCCCTGGTTCATAAAAAAAAGGATAGCGATACCCTATACCTGCGTCATCTGCCCATGATTTTTTCCAAAGAACATAACTTCAGGGTATTACCGGCCATCGCAAAGATCCCCTTCAGGGACAGATTTAAAAACCTGAATCCAACCATAAAAAAACCTGCCCATAAAATTGCCCTGTTTTCCGGCTGTGTCCAAGATTTTGTATATCCGGAACAATTGGAGGCGGCCATGAAAATTTTTGCCAAAGCAAATGTCAGTGTCAGCTTTCCTTTGGAGCAATCTTGCTGCGGTCTTCCAGCGCTTATGATGGGAGAAAAAAAAGCCGCCAGGGATGTGGCCCTCCAGAACCTTGCAGCCTTTGAAAATGAAGATGTGGATTATATTGTCACCCTCTGTGCCTCCTGCGGCTCCCATTTAAAAAACAATCTACCCACCCTTGTCCGCAAATTTGCCCCAAAAAAGGCTGCCCTGTTTGCCGAAAAAATCATCCCCTTCAGCCAATTTCTGAACAAGATAGTGGGGATGGAACCCATGGAGGGCAGGGGCCAGAAAATCGCCTTCCATTCTCCCTGCCATCTGTGCCGGGGGCTTAAGGTGAAAAAAGATCCCAGGCAATTGATCAACAAATCCGGAAATTTCTACGTTAAAACCCCTGAGGAAGAAACCTGCTGCGGGTTCGGGGGAAGTTTCTCCATGGATTTTCCGGCGGTATCCAATGCGATATTAACCAGAAAACTTGAGGATGTGGAAAAATCAGGAGCAAATCTTCTTGTAACCGAATGTCCGGGATGCGTGATGCAGCTCCGGGGCGGAGCCCTGAAGCAAGACAAAAATATCCGGGTGATTCATCTATCTGAACTTTTTTAAAAGAAAAAGTTTTACTGCAAAACGAACCATTTAGTTAAATTTATATTATCGTTCCAATTTTTTCTTCGACATCGCATTTATTGAGAAGTTACGCAGAGACCTTTCAATCTGCTGGATTTAAAAGAATACTCCATATTCCTACACAACACCTCATGGCGCTCCATGCGATTGCCCTGTTATACCAAACTGAATATTTCATGAACCTTATTCTGAAGTTTCTTGTATTTCTTATATTTTTTTTCAAATCGATGTATTCCGAAATATCTTTGTTCCTGGGGATTGGAAGACACCTTCTTCATATAATCAATACCTTCGTCACATAATGCATCGCGAACACGACAATCCCCCACATTATATGAGTAAAACCAGGGGTTAAAGATAGATGAAAAATCTATTTTCATTGCTCCAGAAAGAAATAAATTCAACAAAAAATCATTTGTTCTACCATTTCCATCCCCGAAAAAGTGCATCGTATCCAGACAAGCTATGGATTTATAAATTGACATTGGATGCTCGGTTTTCAAGTAAGCGCCGTAAAGACTCCGGCAAACATATTCCAAAACAATGAATTGACCACATTCATCTGAGTTATTGTATGGATTCTTTTTATCTTCCCCATTTTTAAAATTTATTCTCAACATTTGGCGAAAGCCAGAGCTACCGGAAGGAGTACACACAAATATTAAATATGAGGGCATCTTAATAGCTTCTTTTTTTCCTGTTATATACCAGATGCCATCTATCTGCTTTTTGGATAACCATGCCAAAAACTTTTCTGACATTATTTTAGAAAGCATAGAATCCAAAAAAAAAGCATCTTTATCATATTGCCTGACATTAAAAAATGGTGAAGCCTTGATTGCCTCCAAATTCAACTCCACCGCCTTTTTAATTTGCCTGGAATAGTTATAGGATTTAGATATTTTATTATACGAAACAGAATCATATTTGGATCCATCAACTACTACACTGTTTTTTCCAACAAAAAAATAGTTATTCTTCTTTTTTATACTTTCCTCCATACAGTAAAAACTTGATGATTGGCGAAGTATATGTATAATCTTGTGCAATTGTTTACCGATAAGATCATTTTTTATTTTTTCATCCTTTGCGAGATGGATTAAAACCGTCACCAGCTTAAGGGAAAACATGGTGCTTTCAATATACCCACCTCCTGTACTCTCATAACTATTCCATTCCAATAACCGTTTTCCGCTTTTTTGAGCAAAAATATGAGAACGTTCCATGACCAACAAATGTAAAGCATTTTTAAACGCCAATTTTTTTATTAAGCTGAGAGTGGGGTTATCAGTAAAATTATCTTTCTTATTACTCAACCATTGATAGATTGCCCTGCAATCTTTTTTATAGATAGTGTAGTTATATTTTTTTACGATATTTTTTTTAGCTATATCTTTTAAAATTTTATGGGAAGATTTCAAAAAATCCATATTTTTCTTCTCAAAATTTTTTTTTGTTATTGTTTTTTCTAATTTTAAAATAGTATACATAATGGAGTATTCTCTATTACAAATGCTGTTGATATAAAATTACTGTTTTCATAACAGACCTTTCCATTGATTAAACCTTAAATCACCAGGTATCCACCAAACATTTTATTCGACATGGAAAGCCTATTCCTTTGGAGCAAGATTCTTTACTCATTCACAATAAGAAGGGGAACTTAACTTACTCATTAACCACTGTCAAGCAATTTTTCCAACCCGGAAGGCTATCTTTGACCATGATATCAACTTTTTTGTTTTTTGACCGATGTGTTCAATCAGATTTAGATTATGAATTCAATAGGTTATATACCAGCCTGGCAACTTCTCAATAAATATAGGGGTAGTGGAAGCGAAGCTGCCCTGAGCGGCAAAGTAGCTTTTAAGTACTTAATTTTATTTATTTTCACCAACATTTTACTTCGAAAAAATCTCCCCTGGATGAACGAATAATAGGCTCACATTATGCGATACTGGCTCGGAATAGTTCAAACCCGGCTCACATTATACGTTATTCCCAAAAAACATTATCATCATGAGTTAATGAGATTTTGATTTTTGAAATGCCAAAATAATACCGAAAAATCATGGTTTACAAAGAAAATATAGGTGTCTTGAGAAACGATGGTTTTTTGAGACACCTATATTT
>JAAELK010000216.1 GCA_024226935.1 Desulfobacteraceae bacterium | reverse complement strand
TATCGTGGCTTGGTTTTGGTGAAGAAGAACAAAGCCCAAAAACTCAGAATGAAGCGAACGTAGAAAACGTTGAAGATCAAACTGAAGTTGAATCACAAGTTGAGGCTGAACAGGTTACGCCTGAAATTGAAGAAGCAAAGCTAACTGAATCCAAGTCAGTTGAACCTGAGCAAGCGCTTGAAGAGACTCAACAAGAGCAGCAACCTGTCGCAGCAGAAGCAGAAGCAGAAGCAGAAGCAGAACAGGAAGAAGTGGTTGCTCCTCAAGCTAAGGTTGAAGAAGTACAAGAGAAGCCGACAGAAAGCTTCTTTGCTCGCCTTAAGCGCAGCCTAAGCCGTACTAAAGCAAACATCGGTGCGGGTTTCTTTGGTCTGTTCAAAGGCAAGCAAATCGATGAAGATCTGTTTGAAGAGCTAGAAGAGCAACTTCTGATTGCTGACGTAGGTATGAATACCACCGTTAAGATCATTGAAAACCTGACAGAAAAAGCATCTCGCAATGACCTAAAAGACGGTGAAGCGCTTTATGGTCTGCTCAAAGAAGAGATGGCAGACATCTTAAGCCAAGT
>JAAELK010000215.1 GCA_024226935.1 Desulfobacteraceae bacterium | reverse complement strand
ATTTGATAGAATAAAATTCTAATCCTGCTTTTTTTTTAAAACAAAATTTGTTAGTATCCTGTGGTTACAAAATGAACTATTGGTTACATGTGGCTTGTTGTTTTAAATAATAAAAAATATCCGGTGGTAAGCTATGACCATAAATTATGATCAATATGATGAAAAATTAAAAATGTATAAGATAAACGGTCCCTGGGGAAGTAAACGTTCCAGTACTTTTGTGTTTAAAGGGTCCAATCTGCAATTTCGATATCTTTGCCGGAGTGATATGCATCACCGGGGGATAGCATTTAGGGATGGACCCAATGGCGGTCATGCAAGAAAATTAGTCGAAGTTGGTTATTTGGAACAGAAGCTAAAAGATTATAACAGAGTTGCGTTGAAGAGCCAGCTGCATATGGATGGTAATAAAACACCCGGGACCATTAAAAGGTTTGGGAAGGTTTTTGTAGATAGGGGGCTTGAGTACGCTAAACGAACCGGTGATTATGACTATACCCAGGGAGATGATCGTGGAAGTGTACAATTGCATCCAATGGAAATGCGTTGTATCGGTGACTTTATGCCGGTAGATAAAAGAATAGGTATATTTAGTAAAATCAGTGAGTGTGATTCCAGAGCCAGTGTCAAGATAGGAGGATATAGGACCAGTATCAAGAGAGGGCCTAGGTCCAGTGCCAAGAGAGGATATAGATCCAGTAGAGGTCAAATTGTTATCAGAAGAGAACCTCTTTATTACAGGGAAGAATATAAGAATTCCAGTTTTTCAAGGGATGATCTTTTTCAAAGGGTGGATAGTGACAGGCAAATAAACCGGGAGCTGGGATGGAATCATATCGGTGTTTATGTTGTAAGGGATTTGGAAGCCCCGAAATATTATAATCAATGTATGTCCATTTGTTTTTCCAGGTATTCTCCTTCTAATCCCTATACTGGCCGGATAATGTGGTTGTTCACCTATCCCCTGGCTGATTATTTTTTGACTTCTGCAAATGGAAGAATTAGTGGTCCCATGGATGCAATCAAGCATAATTTTCCGGATCTTGGGAAATTTGTTGCATCCACAAGTACAAGGGTCAGGGATAATTTTAATGTTAGAACATCGCCTTCCCGTTACGCCAATTTTAGCCGTCCGAGAAAAAAGAGCATGTGGTCTGCTTTGTGCGAGGCCGAAGAACAAGGTTTTTGTACGATCAATGATGCAAAGAAATTATACGCATGTCTGGATGATCCCTTGAAGTTGACGAAATTTGGTTTTAGTGGGCAATGATAGCCTATCTGCTTGACTCAATTGATGAAAATAAGGTGCTGTCGTTTAAACAGGGAGAGATTATTTTTGATAAGTTTTCCCAGTAGGGCTATGCTTGGTCTGGCTGCAAGGATTTATTTAGAAACGATTCTTAAAAATCAATTTTATTGCAAGCTTTGAAGTCAGGGGAAAACAAATTGTTCTGTCGTTTCTGACAGGTAGGAAACTGCTGTATACCAATATGCCTTTACTTTTTATTCTAAAAATCTCCTGAACTTAAAATTTAAGTTTCTAAATCGATTCTTTAGTTTTGCTAAGTAAAGAACAATTCGCATAATAAAACTATGTTTTATTATGCGAATTGTAATAGCTTGAAATTTTATATATCTCACTGTTTTAATAGAAAAAAATGAGATAAACTTCCATAAATAGTTTTTTTTAAATGGAAAAACTGCTATTATACGAATGGTTACAATTTAAATAAATTATATTTAAATAAAAAAAGTAGGGATAGTTAATCATGGCAGTATGGAAAAATAATTTTTTAGTGAGTTTTGTTTTGTCTACAATGATTTATTTAAAGATAGCTCCCCAATAAAAAAATGTCAGAAGGTAAGATACGACTATGAATTATGATGAATATGATGAAAAATTAAATATGTACAAGATAGATGGTCCCTGGGGGCATAAGCGTTCCAGCACTTTTGTGTTTAAGGGGTCCAATCTGCAGTTCAGGGACTTGATTAGGAGTGATATACACCACCAGGGAATAGCATATAAGCCAGGCCCCAGCGCCGCCAATGCGAGGAAATTATCTGAACAGGCTTATTTGGATATAAAGCTAAAAGACTACAATAGGGTTGGATTGAGAGGCCAGTTGCATAAGCGTGGTAAAGTGACACCCAAACCCGTGAAAAGGTTTGGAACGTATTTTATAGAGAAGGGTCTTGAACATGCCAAGCAATCCGGAGATTATGATTATACCCAAGGGGACCAGCATGGAGGAGTGCAGTTGAATCCCATGGAAGCGCGTTGTCATGGTGATTTTATACCAGTGCAAAAATTTATAGGTAAATTCGGCAAAATGAGTGAATGCAACTCTATTGCCGGTGTTACGACAGGGACCAGCTATAAATATGGCCCGTCTGGTTGTATAAAAGAACCTTTTTACTTTAGAGAGGGGTATAAAGATTCCCGGTTTTCAAAGGATGATCATTTCAGGGTGGTGGATAGTAACAGGCAGATAAACCGAGAGCTGGGATGGAACTATATCAGCGTTTACGTTGTAAAAAAACTTGTGGATGTGAATGATAAGGATAGGGAATATTATAATCAATGCGTATCCATTTGTTTTTCCAGGTATTCACCTTCCAATCCCTATAGAGGCCGGATAATGTGGCTGTTTACCTATCCCATTGCCGATTATTTTTTGACTTCTGCGACCAAAAAAATTAATGGTTTTGAGGGGGCGATCAAACACAATTTTCCGGCGCTTGGAAATTTTGTCAGGTATGCAAGCACAAGGGTCAGGGATAATTTTAATGTTGAAACATCGCCTTCCCGTTACGCCAATTTTAGCCGTTCGAGAAAAAAGAGCATGTGGTCTGCTTTGTGCCATGCCCAGGAAAACGGTTTTTGTACGATCAATGATACAAAAAAACTATATGCATGTCTGGATGATCCTTTTAATTTGAAAAATATGGGTTTTGTTGGGGGATGATTGAGTTTAAAACGAAATGAAGGGGGTGCATCTAAACAGGGAGAGATTGTTTTTGATATTCTTTTTTGATAAGTCTTCCCAGCAGGGCGATCCCCTTTTCAAGGTTCTTGCTCCATTGGATACCACAATTGATTCTCAGGCAATGTTTGTAATGGTTCGATGAAGAACAGATGATGCCGGGAAGTATGGAGATATATCTGTCTTTGGCTTTTTGATAAATTTTCATTGTATCTATTTTTTTATGCAGGGCAACCCAGATGAACATGCCCCCCTTGGGAAAGGTTGTCTGGGTGTCCGCTGGAAAATGGTTTGCAACGGCCATGGTGATAGAAGATGTCTGGTTTTTGATCTGGTTTCTCAGTTTTCTTATGTGGCGGTCATAGGCGCCGGTATTTAAAAATCTGGATATGATTTGATGGTTGATATTGGGTGTGGAAAGTTGGGTGTTAAGTTTCATTCTGAGTACCTTATCCTTAAAGCGTCCGGGAATGGCCCATCCGGTTCTTAATCCCGATGCCAGGGTCTTGGAAAAAGAAGAGCAATACAAGACTATACCCTTGGTATCCATGCTTTTAAAGGTGCTCGGTCGTTTATTTCCGAAGTAGATATCCCCGCAAATATCATCTTCAATGATGGGCAAGAGCCGGGTGTTGGCAATGTCGAGGATGATCTTTTTATCTTTTTTGGAGATAACCGAGCCCAGGGGGTTTTGAAAATTAGGATTTAAAAGGCAGGCCTTTATCTTATTGGATGATACCGCAGCTTCAAAGTCAGCAGGATCAATGCCATTGTCGGAACAGCCGGGTAGTTCCACCACATACATATTTAAATCTTCTATGAGCTGCAAAAAACAATGGAATACCGGGGATTCAACCAGGATGGTGTCGCCGGGACCGGCGACAGCCCGGAGGCACAGGGTGACCGCTTCAAGGCATCCGTTGGTGGTGATGATATCCTCCTGGGTTACCATACAGGCATATCCTATCATCTGTTTGGCAATAGCTTCCCTGAGGCCTGGATAGCCCTGGCACAGGTCGTAGTTGGCCATGCTTTTTTCAAGTTCTTCAATGGGGATGGATTTCATAATCCGGGCCAATTGCTTTATGGGTATAAGTTCCTTTGATGGGATGGCAGCTCCCAGTTGGAGAACTTTGTCGGATTGGAGATCTGAAAGAATGGTCTGGGCAAGGTCATTGATCTTCACCAGGCTTGGTTTGTTATCTTCTTCACCCCTTGGCGGCTTGCAAAGGGGTGGGGTCGCAAGGACCTTGACATAAAACCCTGATTTTTCCCTGGCCTCTATCCTGCCGCGCTTTTCAAGTTCTATATAGGCCTGATAAATGGTGGATACGCTTAGTCCCAGTTGATTGTGCAGTTTTCTTAAGGAGGGCAGCTTTTCGCCGGGCGCGAACATTCCTTCCATGATATTTTTTTGAATTTCATCGGCAAGTGCCACATATCGAAAGTTAATAGTTGGTTTTAGTTTGTCCGATTTTATAGTGCCTGGTTTTATAGTGCCTGGTTTTATAGTGCCTGGTTTCATATCTGTTATGGCCTATTTTATTGTATTGTGTATCTGTTTTTAACTATTGCTTAGTATATAATAGCCTGAAAATCAATACTTTAGTACAGGAAATAAAATGAAAAATTTGAGTCTTTATCTGGTGACTATTCTGGTCTGGGGTTCCACCTGGTTTGCCATTAAATACCAATTGGGATCTGTGGATCCTATGGTGTCTGTTATTTACCGATTCGGCCTTGCCACGGTGCTGTTGATCGGTTTTTGTAAAATCCGGGGATTGAGTCTGAAATTTTCTGTTAAAGAACATTTTTTTATGGCCGTTTTGGGTATTTTCTTGTTTTCGATCAATTACTGGCTGATATATCTTGCCGAGGCCCATCTTGCTTCGGGACTTGTGGCGGTGATGTTTTCTTCCATTGTGTTTTTTAATATTGCAAATGGGTTCATATTTCTGGGAGCGCCCCTTAAAAGAAAAATGATAATGGGTGCTATAGTCGGTATTGTGGGTATATTGTTTATTTTCATGCCGGAAATTTCTTCCATGAGATTAGCTGACAAAGGAGTGTTGGGAATTGTCTTGGGATTGTCCAGCGTGTTATTGGCTTCTTTTGGAAGTATTACCTCGGCACGAAATACAAAACATAATATTCCCGTGATCCAGGCCAATGCATTTGGTATGGGATACGGCACTCTTGTTCTGATTTTGATAGCCATTTTCCTGGGCAAAGACTTTACATTCTCCTTTTCAATTCCCTATGTGGGATCCCTTGTGTTTTTGTCAGTATTCGGTTCTATCGTGGCTTTTGGCAGTTATTTGACTCTTGTTGGCTCAATTGGGGCTGATAAGGCTTCCTATGCCCTTATGGTAGTGCCTGTTATCGCTCTTATCATCTCTTCCATTGCCGAAGGGTATATCTGGAATCTTTCCGGGTTTATCGGCCTTGCCCTGGTTTTTTGGGGTAATTTTCTGGCATTGCAAAAAAAGCAAGGAGTGCCTGCCTGACAACCCGTCAATTATTACCGGTTGCATATTGAAATGGATTTATGCTAATTAGATTCGGTATGAAACAATATGTAATAGATGGGTTAAGTCTTAAGGACTATCAGAAGTTAAAGCAATATCTTGGTCAACATATGGAAGCGGCACCCCTTGCGGGTATTTATTGGCTTGAGCTGGGAGAAGACATACTTACACCTGTCCAGTCAGCCCATGTAGCCTGTGGCCCCCACGTGTTTGCCCTGATGTTGGAAGATACTTATCTGTCTTGTGAACTCCTTGTGAGGATTAAAACAAATATCAAGTGTGATTGCATGGGTTATTCCACAAAGGATCAGCGGGACTGGTTGATTGATCAGGTAGATGCTATCCTGGAAAAACTTTCGATCTGCATTTAACAAAAAATCTTAGGTGGGACCAATGCTTAAAATAATACCTCTTGGCGGTCTCGGTGAAATCGGCCTGAACATGATGGTGGTGGAGTATGGGGATGTCATGTTTATCATTGATGCAGGACTGATGTTTCCGGAAGATTATATGCTTGGGGTGGATATTGTTATTCCAGCCATGGACTATATTAGGGAAAATCGTGATAAAGTTCAGGGGATAATTCTCACCCATGCCCACGAAGATCATATAGGAGCCTTACCCTATCTGTTAAAAGAGATCCGTCTTCCTGTTTATGGAACAGCTTTTACCTTGGAAATTGTGCGTAATAAGCTGGTTGAATTTGACCTGAACAAGCATGTTGATCTGAATTTGGTTAATCCCGGGGAGACTCTTTCCATTGATCCCTTTGAAATCGAGTTCATCAGGGTGAGTCATTCCACCATAGATGGGGTAGGACTCGCCATTAAAACCCCCGAAGGCGTAGTGGTGCATACTGGTGATTTTCGGATCAATCATAATGCCGATAAGATGAAAAACACCGATATCTCAAGCTTTGCCCGATTTGGAGAAAAAGGGGTGCTGGCTCTGATGTCCGATTCCACCAATGTTGAAGTTGAAGGATATACCATCTCAGAGCAGGAGGTGGCAAGAAATCTGGCAAAAATTGTTGCGGCGGCCCGGGGCCGGGTGATTGTTGCCATGTTTGCATCCAATGTATCAAGAATTCAGCAGGTGATTGAGATTGCCATTAATAATGGTCGCAAGGTGATTTTTAATGGCCGGAGTATGGAACAGATTGTCAGTGTTGCCACAAGACTTGGGTATATCAAGTGTCCCCCCAGTATGATCCGGAATATTAAACAGATCAGTTCCTGTCCGGACGACAAAGTGATTATCATTACTACTGGAAGCCAGGGGGAACCCATGTCTGCATTGGTTCGGATGGCCTCTGGGGTCCACAAGCATATCAATATCAAGAAAAAAGATACTGTTATTCTTTCCTCCAAACATATACCTGGCAATGAAAAAGCAATTGCAAGTATTATTAATAAGCTTTACAGGCGTGGGGCCGAGGTGATTTATTCAAAAATTGCCCAGATTCATGCATCGGGCCATGCCCACCAGGAAGAGCTTAAGCTGATGTTGAACCTGACCAAACCCAAATATTTTATTCCCATCCATGGGGAATACCGCCATCTGGTTATCCATGCCAGGTTGGCTGAAAAAATGGGACTTGTCAGGGAGAATGTTCTTGTGGGTGAAGACGGTGAAGTCTTTGCCTTTGATAAAGATGGCGGACGCATCCAGGAAAAAGTTCATACCGGTCGTATTCTTGTGGATGGTAAAGGAATAGGGGATGTAGGCCGGAGCGTCCTCAAGGAGCGCCGGGAACTTTCCGAGGGGGGGCTTGTGGTGGTGACCATGATTATTGACGAGGAAACAGGAGTGGTTGTTTATGGTCCTGAATTGACTTCCAAGGGATTTGTTTTTGATTCTGCAACGGGACATTTGTTGGATGATGCCCAGTGCGTGATCTTGGAGATTGTTGAAGAGGTTGAAGTGGGGCTTGAATCCAGGGTTGACCTGATTCGTAAAAAGCTTTCCCGGGCGCTGAAACAATATTTTGCCTTTACTATTAATCGTAGACCCTTGATTGTTCCGATTATTATCGAAGTATGAAAAAAGAATTATACAGTATCTCACTGTTGTTTCTCATTATTTTAACGGCTGTCAGTCTTTTCTCCTACGACGCAGCCGATCCATGTGTTGGTCATCTTTTTTTTGTTATTCCGCCCAAAGTTCATAATTTATTTGGTCTCGTTGGTGCCCATGTGGCTGGTTTTTTTGTGTATCTGTTCGGAATAGGTGCGTTATGGGTGCCTCTTCTCCTTTCATTGACCGCTATCTGGTATTTCAAGAATCGTCCCCAAAAAACTATCTGGTTGACTCTGACCGGTGGGGTGATTCTTATGATCACTACCGGTAGCAGTTTGTTATTATTTAAGGATGCCTATGTGTTTTCCCACACCATGATTTCGGCTGGCGGGGTGATCGGCATGGGTGTGACTTTATTTTTATTGAAGTATACCAATCTTATCGGCTGCGTTACTATCTTGTTTTTTTTCATTCTTATCGGATTTATCCTTGTTACTGGAATTTCCCTGGTTGCCCTGGCCATATCGATCCAGCAAAAAACCGTTTCTTTTGTGACCGTGGTACAAGATGATTTTAGAGAATTTATCGATTATATAAGCTTGAGGATAGGTCAGTTTCAGGAAAGCCGAAAACAGGTCGTCTTGGAGCGAATCGGGTCTGACCGGGCCCAAAAAGAGATCGATATCACCCCGCCATCCCCTGAAAAAGCATTGGTGAAAATTTCTGAGAGATTGGTACAAAAAAAGGAAAAGAGCATTGATTTGGATGATCTATTTGAACCCACCATTGTGGAGTTTGAGCCCGATGATACTGAATACATACCTGATTCCAGGATTAAAGAAAGGCGGGGGAAAACACAATTTATTCTGCCTAAAATTTCATTTTTAGATGAAAAACCGCCGGTTACGCGGCAGATTGATACCAGGGGCCTCCAAGACAAGGCAAAGATTCTTGAAAGTAAGCTCAGGGATTTTAATATTGGGGGGGAAGTGGTGGAAATCCTGCCGGGACCGGTTATTACCACCTTTGAATATAAACCCGCCCCGGGGATCAAGGTGAGCAAGATTGTGGGGCTTTCCGATGATCTGGCCCTGGCATTGAGTGCCATCAGTATTCGTATTGTAGCCCCTATTCCGGGAAGAAATGTGGTGGGTATTGAAATTCCCAATGAAGAACGCGAATTGGTTAATTTAAGGGAAATGCTTTCTTCAAAGGTTTTTGTCCAGTCTAAATCTTTGCTTACCCTGGGTCTTGGAAAAGATCTTTTGGGAAAACCTGTTGCTACCCAGATGGATAAAATGCCCCATTTGCTCATTGCCGGTGCCACGGGGACCGGCAAGAGTGTGGGCTTAAATTCCATGATTCTCAGCCTTTTGTACAAGGCGACTCCCGATGAGGTCAAGCTGATCATGATTGATCCTAAACGGATCGAATTGTCTGTTTATAATGATATTCCCCATTTGATCTCTCCTGTGGTAACCGATATGAAAAAGGCTACCAACGCCCTTTATTGGGCAGTCAGGGAAATGGAGCGTCGGTACGAGCTTTTGGAACAAAGTGGGTTGAGAAATCTGGATCAGTACAACGAAAAGGCAAGGGAAGAAATTAAAAAATGGGCTGCCCTGAACGATGATGCAAACCAATTACCCGCTCCTCCTGACCCCCTTCCTTTTATTGTGGTGATTGTGGATGAGTTGGGGGATCTTATGATGGTGGCGTCAAAAGATGTGGAATATGCCCTGACTCGCCTTGCCCAGATGGCAAGGGCAGCCGGTATTCATATCATTCTGGCTACCCAGCGTCCTTCGGCCGACGTGCTTACAGGTACCATCAAGGCAAATTTTCCCACCCGGATCTCTTTCCAGGTCTCTTCAAAGATTGATGGACGGATTGTTATTGACCAGGGTGGGGCTGAAAGTCTTCTGGGCAATGGAGACATGCTTTTTTGTCCGCCGGGAACGGGAAAACTTGTACGTATCCAGGGTGCTTATATCTCTGAAAAAGAGATTGCAAAGGTAACTTCTTTTTTAAAGGCCCAGAGAAAACCCGATTATGATGAAGCGGTCACCATGGGCTCCGCAGATGGGGAGACCGACAAGTTTGATGAAGCGGAATATGATGTAAAATATGATGAAGCTGTGGCCCTTGTGACTAAATCCCGACAGGCTTCTATCTCCTACGTGCAGCGCAGATTGCGTGTCGGTTATAACCGGGCGGCCCGATTGATTGAAATGATGGAGCATGAGGGGATTATAGGTCCCCAGATTGGAGCGAAACAAAGACAAGTTCTTGTGAAAAATTATGATGATTGATACAAAAATATTAAATACCATAAAAGGGTTCATGGACGATGCCGAAGCTGTCCGGCTCTTTGAGCTGGCATATCAGGCCTCAAAAGTTGGACCTGTTCTTGAAATTGGAAGTTATTGTGGCCGATCTGCCGCTATTATCGGCACGGCATGTCAAAAAAACAACGGCATTCTTTATTCTATAGACCACCATCGAGGTTCCGAGGAGCAGCAGCCGGGAGAAGAATATTTTGATCCGGAACTCTTTGATGAAAGGGTCTGTGGGGTTAATACTCTTCCGTTTTTCCGGGAGACCTTAAAAAAAACAAATCTTGAAGACACGGTTATTCCCATTGTTTCGACATCAATTGTGGTGGGGAAAATGTGGCAGACCCCTTTGTCCATGGTTTTTGTTGATGGCGGGCATTCCTTTGATGCGGCCTATAATGATTTTTTGATCTGGTCCCCCTATCTCATGACCGGTGGTCTTCTGGTGATCCATGATATTTTTCTGGACCAGCAATTAGGGGGCCAGGCACCCAGGCAGGTTTATGAAAAAGCGATTGATACAGGTTTGTACATTGAACTTGCTATGACCAAAACCCTTGGGGTACTCCAAAGAAAATAGAATTTAAGGGTGGTAATTTTTTATCGGGTACTGGGCTCAATTATTGTATTTGGAATAATTGAGCCCAGTATGGTTAAAAGCCTTGGTTGGCGTCTTCGGTTAGAAATTTTAGAGCTCCAATAAAACCCTGGGGATTAGCAGGATAAATAACATTGCCGTTGGCATCTTTTGCCAGTGGGAATGACGTATCTCTTGGATAAGTCAGCGGTAATTTTGTACCCTTTGTTTCCGGAGTGATATCCGAAGCTGCAAATTTATTATTTAAAAGTAAATTTGCGGCCATTACCTTATATTGATAATAGCTAGGATGCACGGAACCCCAGCCTTCCTGGTTAGGGTGACGAACATCAGGATCATTTTTTGGTGTTTTTATGAAATGTTGATCAGCTTTGAAAAATGCTATTTTTCCAGTTAATGCCCCCCAATCTTTTGCTTTGAGTTTATTAACCAGGGCTTCTATTTTATCATTCAGGGGTTTTATGTCCATCGGTTTGTCCAGATTTCCATAAGTTTCGGCATTGGGAACAGTGCTGATCACAAAAGCAAAATGGGTTACTTTGGGTTCTAATTTTGCGATGGTTGTATCTATTATCGATTCAATATTGGCGACGGTATTGTCGTCGTTTTTCTTTTGCAGTAAATCGTTGGTACCCAGTAGTATTGTAGTCAAAACCCTGGAATCATTGGAGGCAAATGATGGCCAGTTACTTGCCTTGAGTGTGGATAGAACTTGTCCTGAAGTTGCGCCGCTCAGGCCGTCATGGGAAGCATAATCCCTTGGATTTTGACAAATTAAATAATTGGGATCATCGCAGGGAAGCTGCCATAGTTCAGTTTCTTGTAACTGGCTATTTTCTCTTTGGAATGTTGATAAATGATATGATATGCCATTTTGACCTTCCACGTAAAGCTGTCGCCGTGTTTTGTCTTTGTCTGCAATTTTGAGTTCTGTAATTTTAAGCCAATCAGGTTGGGTTGGTTGTTGTGCTATTTGGGCAAGATATTGGAAAAGTTCTCCACGGTAACCACCATATTCTGATATTTCACTACTGTTAAGATAACTATTATTCAGCATGCCTTCGGTTATAGAATCTCCCACAAAATGTATGTAGATTTGATGGTCATTTTGTAGGTTTGGTTGTGTCTGGGCAAATGCAAAGGTGGAAAAAAATGGTAAATATTCGGGTTAGTCATTCATGAGTTGATTTAAGCAAAACTCTAAACTTTTTATCAAGAGGAAAGACCCAAATATCTTTGATGGGAACACAAATTTTTCCTGGCTGCCCGCCAAGCTTCCCACGACCTTTAGTTT
>JAAELK010000214.1 GCA_024226935.1 Desulfobacteraceae bacterium | reverse complement strand
CTCCATTCTTGTACGGCTAATACAAAAAAATAGGAAAATGGTCATGTCCACTCCTTAATTTCAAGACTTAAAATTTTCATTATAATTCAAAGGCACCGATACTTACTGTTGATGCGAAGTACGCGATATCCTGATGAACCTATATTTTTAATTATATTTATAGAGCTATATCGTAAAACAAAAATTGCTATGGAAATCAGTATCCCCATGCCAATACCTTCTAGGAAACCTACTATTTCTACAATCAAGAGTATTATTAAGATAATTGCATAATCAGTTTTTGGGATTGATTTGCGGACATCGACAAGCCACTCCCATAACATGGACAATCCGATATAAAGAGATAAACCTCCGGCAATGAATTTGGGAAAGAAAGATAGAAATGATCCACCGGCCGATAAGACTATCAATAGAAAAAAACCAAGTAAAATACCGATTGAACGTTCTTTAGCCCCGGTTTTTACGGCCAGGGTTGTTTTTCCCAGGGTGATGTAACTTGCGGGAACTCCAAGTAAGCTTACCCCCATATTGGTAAGTCCCGTGACTTTCAGATCTTGGTTCATATTCAGATCTTTGCCGACAACGAGCTCAACACCTGTGGAATTTAATAAAAGAGATATAACACTGAGAATGATTATGGTGGCTATATTTTCTGCCTGGGTCCATATTAATTTCCAATTAATAAGTTTAAAATCAGGAAATTCTATTGCTTTCCAGAGAGAGTGATCAGGGAGAGGACCAAGAAGCCAGCCTTGTGTATGGAGAGCGGCAATGGAAAATCCCAGTAGCTTTGCGGTTACTAAAAAGAGGAAGATACAGCCAAGAATTGTCCCCGGCATGATAAATATTTTTCTAGGAAAAAATCTTTTCAGTAATAATAATCCAATACCAAAAATAACTCCACAAAATAGCTGGGCCGGGTTAGTCTGGGAAAGGAAGGCATTTATATTAAATATGTTGAAAACAGTATTGGTGGAAACCTGAAGGCCGCCTTTCAAGAGAAGCCAGCCGGTAGCAGCAATAAAACCGCCCATTACAGGATATGGGATGAATCTTACCAGGTTTCCAAGTTTGAAATGGCCAAGCAGCACCAAGGATATTCCGGTCAGGGCAGTGGAAAGAGCAATGGCGGCAAAAATATTTGCAAAAAGAGTTTGGGGATCACTTCCTGTCATCATTTCGGCCAAAGACATTGCGATTAATCCTGAAATGACCACCGGGATATCCTGAATCATTGGAATTGTTCCGGGATATGATGAAAATGAGGTTATGCATATACTTATCAGGCAACTTCCAAGGAGAAAAAGAGCCACTGCCGTGGCAAAATAATCTGGACAGGAAGATGAAAAGATAAGAGAAACAAAAGCAATAATAAAGCTTGTTTCGAGGACTCCCAAAATTCCCGTGGCTGTTAAACTTGAAATGATACGGTTTTTCATGCTGGCTTTGTTTTTGGGGGGTGCGAACATCTGTTTCTCTCCTTCAAATTATCATAACTTAAGAGAATAACGATTTTTTTTAGTATCACATATCTTTTGGATTTGGTTGATATTTGCTTTGAAATTTAAAAAAAAGATTAATTATTGATTACCAATCTCAATTGGTGTTGTAAAGGATATTTTGTTCTTTGGAAGGACAGATTCAGGTAGTTTTAATTTATTTAGGGAAGTTGTTCCGGCAAGGAGAGTATTTTTAGGTTGCATAGAACATATCAGATACGATATTCTGTCCAGATTTGAAATAAGAGATAGATTAAGGATACAAAAGAGGTCGATTTTGGAAAACAAAGCAAAAATTACCCTGGTGATTGGCGGGTGCAGAAGTGGTAAAAGCCGCTCTGCCCTAAATGCTGCCAATCAAATTAAGGGGGGGCAGATTAAAGGGCATCAAAAAATATTTTTGGCCACTTCTGTTCCCATGGATCCGGAAATGGATAAACGGGTGGCCAGCCACCGGGCGGAGCGAGGCGCTGACTGGCAGACCGTTGAGGAACCAGTGGAGATCCATAAATCTATTGAACAGGTTTCACAGACAGCAGATGTTATCCTGGTGGATTGCCTGACTCTCTGGACCTCTAATCTTTTGTTTGCTGAATATGATGAGGCAAAGATTATGGAGGCCCTCGGTCTTTTAATTGATGCCCTGGAAAAATCTTTGTGTCCTGTTTTTCTGGTATCCAATGAAGTGGGATATGGCATTGTGCCGGAAAATTTTCTTGCCAGGCAGTTTCGGGATTATGCAGGGCTTGTGAATCAAAAAATTGCCGCAATGGCTGACCGGGTTATTCTGATGGTGGCTGGTATCGAAGTGCCCATCAAACCCAGGCAAAACGTATAACTATAAAGAGTATGAAGCAATGAGCTATAAATATATTTTCGGCCCGGTTCTATCCAGGCGCTTGGGGATTTCCCTTGGGGTGGACCTTGTCACCCACAAGATCTGCAGTCTGGACTGTGTCTATTGCGAGTGCGGTAAAACAACGGATTTGACCCTTCAAAGGGGGCCATATGTCCCTTTTGATGCGGTTAAAAAAGAGTTGGATCATTATTGGGAACATAATCAGGATCCTGATTATATTACCTTTTCAGGTTCTGGGGAACCTACATTGAACCAGGCTCTTGGTCGGGTGATTGCCTATATAAAAGCCCAAAAACCTGGAATTAGGGTGGCTGTTCTGACAAATTCCACCCTTTTAAATGATTCGGGGGTGAGACAGGAACTGGCTCTGGCCGATCTTGTGGTCCCTTCCCTTGATGCGGCATCAAAGGCGGCATTCATAAAGGCTAACAGGCCATGTAAAGGGCTTTTGGTGGAAGATATTATTCAAGGAATTCAAATTTTTGCCAAAGATTTTGCCGGCAAAATCTGGTTGGAAATTTTTATTTTGCCCGGGGTCAATGATACCAGGGAGGAGTTATGCGCCATCAGGAAGATCATCGTTTCCATCGATCCGCAAATGGTTCAGCTCAATACCCTGGATCGGCCGGGTACCATTTCTAAAATTTTGCCGGCATCAAAGGCAGAGCTTGTGCGGGTAAAACAAATTCTGGATATGGATATCATTCAGATCATTGCCAAGGTTCCGGATAAGAAGAACATAGGTCAGAACCGGGATATGAGGTCTGCCGTTCTTGAAACCATCCATCGGCGGCCTTGTACCAGGGATGATCTGATAGCCGTTTTAAATGCTGACCCGGACAAGATGGATACCCTTTTGGCAACACTTGAAACCCTTGGGTTGATTGAAGCCAGGCAAGAGGCCCGGGGTATTTTTTACCAAACGAATAAAAATCGGGCCATTAAATAAAGGTTACCCATGGAAAAAAAAACAGGACTTTTTACGGATTTAAGATCTGCGCTTTTATTTATTACAATAATACCCGGGGGTAAGAATGTGGCCTATTCTCCCATGGGGATGATCCGGTTTTTCCCGGTGGTGGGGTTGATTATCGGCGCCATGCTGGCAATGATCGATTTCTCGGTATCCAGGCTTTGGGCAAGTCCGGTGGCAGCCTTACTGGATGTGATTTTTCTGGTGGTAATTACCGGGGCATTCCATTTGGACGGTTTAGGGGATACTGCGGACGGTGTTTTCAGTCACAGGTCCAGGGAAAGGGCATTGGAGATAATGAAAGACAGCAGGTCGGGTATGATGGGACTTGTGGCTGTTATTTGTGGCCTAGCCGTAAAAGTGGCCGGTATCTGGTCTGTTAAAACAACTGGGACTCCGGTTCAGATTCATATCCTGCTTTTTATTGTTCCAGCCTACTCCAGGGCTTCCATGATTTTTGGTATTAAATTTTTAAATTATGGCCGAAAAGATGGGGGAACTGGAAAGGATCATTTTGGACGCCCCATTTGTGGAAAGGATTTTTTGTATTGTCTGATTCCTCTGTTTTTCTCCCTGTTTTTGGGGTATAAGGGCCTGGTTTTAAATCTAATATTTTTTATTGGTGTGGCCTTAATATTGATATTTTATAAAAAGAAAATGAATTGTATCACAGGGGATATGCTGGGTGCCATGAACGAGGTATTAGAAGCAATCTTATTTTTGGGAGTCGGTGCCCTGGTTTTGTAATCGGCCTCCCTTCGTAAAAGGAAAGAAACATGATTCAAGGACATGGCGGTAATAAAAACAAATTAGCAGGGCAACTGGGTTGCCCGGTTGAAGATATCATTGATATGAGTAGTAATTTAAATCCCCTGGGACCTCCGGAAAATATACACGATCTTATTAAAGAAAAGCTGTCGGCTATCCATTCTTTGCCGGAACCGGATGCAGCATCCATGGCCAACGGATTTGCAAGTTATCATGGAATTGACTCCAACAATGTCATTGCCGGTAACGGCACCACTTTTTTTATCTATACCATCCCCAAGGCCCTTGGTGCCAAAAAGGTAGGCATTATAGGCCCTACCTATTCGGATTATAAAGATGCCTGTACCATGCATGGGGTTGAATATATTCATTGTCTGGCACAAAGGGAGCAAAAGTTTCAACTGGATATTAATGAGATCTCCGCCACGGCAGAGGTTTGTGATCTTATCTTTTGTTGTAATCCCAATAATCCCACAGGGGTCTTGATCCCTAAAGATGAGATTGCCTATCTGATTAAAAAACATCGAAAAACCTGCTTTGTGGTGGATGAATCCTATTTGCCTTTTGTGGACAATGCCATGGATCTTTCCTTTGTTTCCGATACCCATCATCCTAACTTGCTGGTTCTGTCTTCCATGTCAAAGATATTCAGGATTCCAGGACTGCGTACCGGATTTTTAAGCGGGGACCCCGGGTTAATAGATCAGCTCATGGAATATTACCAGCCCTGGAGTGTTAACTCCCTGGCCCAGGAAGTGATCACAGATATCTTTGCACACCCCGCAGATATTGAACCCTTTTATGAAAAAACCAGAGCCTATATCAGGCAAGAAAAACAGGTATTTACCCAGGCGCTTGCCGGAATTGAGGGGCTGAGACTCTTTGGAACCTCTACTTATTTTATCCTGGCTGAACTTGAACATATGACGGCTTCTGACTTTTGCCGGGGCATTGGTCAAGACAAAATTCTTATCCGGGATTGTGGTAATTTTTATGGGCTCTCGGAGCGATTTGTACGTTTTTCTCTCAAGACAAGACCGATTAACCTGGCCCTGGCCGATGGTATTAAAAAGGTTCTGACCCGGTGCGGGATGGCTGTCCATGTTTGAGATTTCCTGGTATGTTCTCTTTGCCGCCTTTGTTCTGGATTTTTTTCTGGGAGATCCTCCATGGCTGCCCCATCCTGTTGTGGGAATGGGAAATGCCATATCTTTTTTTGAAATTCGATTTAGGAAATGGTTTAAAAACCTATCTTTTGCAGGGTTTTTGTTTGCTGTTTTTCTCATAACTTCTACCTGGGTTATCTCTTTTGTCCTGGTAAAGCTGGCTATGTTGATTCATCCTTTACTGGGAACAGGAGTGCAGATCCTTTTACTTTTTTATTGTTTTTCTGTTAAAAGCCTGGTTCAGGCTGCCCGGGAGGTGGCTTGTCCACTTGAGGTCCATGATATTAAAACCGCCCGGAAAAAGTTGTCCATGATTGTGGGACGCGAGACCCGTAATCTGGATGAGATTGCTGTCACCCGTGCCACCATAGAAACTGTGGCTGAAAATTTTGTGGATGGATTTTTGTCTCCCTTGTTTTTTGCCCTGTTGTTCGGGGTACCCGGTGCCCTGGCTTATAAAATGATCAATACCCTGGATTCCATGGTGGGATATAAGAATGAGACCTATATTCTTTTTGGAAAAGCTTCGGCCCGAATTGACGATGTGGCTAATTTTATACCGGCAAGAATTTCTGTTTTGGTGATTTGCTTTGCCGCTTTTTTATTGTCTCCTAGGAGGGGATTGTCTGCTTTGAAAACAGGGATTTATCAAGGGCACCGCCATAAAAGTCCCAATGCCGGATATCCCGAGGCAAGTTTTGCTGGAGCCCTAAGGATTCGTATGGGCGGGCCCAATATTTACCATGGAAAATTAGTGGATAAACCCTATATTGGCTGGCAATTCAAGGATCCGGACATCCATGGGATTATTCGGGCCTGGGAGCTGCTGCTGTTTTGTGCTTTGATCGGTATCCTGGTTGCCTGTGGACTGAGCCTGGTGTTCTTTTAAAAGGGAAATAAAAATGAAAGACAGGAAGTTATCATTGCCCAACCGGCTCTTTAAATTGGGTACCACCTCTTTTATTTACCCGGATCATATAATTCCCAATGTTCGGAAATTAGGAGTTTTTTTTGATGAAATTGAGTTGTTGGTATTTGAGAGCATACCTTCTGGTGTCTTGCCTTCCAAGTCGGATATCAGGGAACTTGAATGCTTATCAAAAAATTTGGATCTTAGCTATAATATTCATTTGCCCACAGATATCAGCTTGACGGATTCTTCCGCCAGACAACGGGCTGTGGCGGTGGATACCCTGCTTCGGGTGATACAATTATTGGCTCCATTAAATCCCACCACCTATACTCTTCATCTGCCCATGGATAAGGGGTTTTCTACTCCTGGAGAGTTTGATGCGTGGGATAAAAGAGCCAGAAAGGGTCTGGAACTTCTGGTATCCAGGCTGGTCGATCCCGGCATTCTTTCCCTTGAAACCCTTTGGTATTACCCCGGTTGTCTTCAAAATCTGGTAAAGGATTTCAACCTTTCTTTGTGCATTGATATGGGGCATCATTTTAAATATGATCATGATTTAAGAACCAGCTTCGGGGGCCATGGATATAATATACCGGTTGTCCATCTCCACGGGGTGGATTTTTCAGGACCCACTCCCAAGGATCATGTCGGCCTGGACAGCCTTTCCGATGATATGTTTCAATTGACGACAAAATTTTTGTCTACCTATGAAGGGACAGTTTCTTTGGAGGTTTTTAATCTAAAAAATTTAAATAGGTCCCTGGTGAAGCTTTCCAGTATTTTCAGCAATATTCCAACTATGTTATAATTGATTCCATGGAAAAAAAAATTGAATTATTAGCACCGGGCGGGGACATGGATTCCATAAAAGCTGCAATTGCTGCAGGGGCAGATGCTGTTTATTGTGGTTTGAATAGATTCAATGCCAGAAACCGTGCAACAAATATAGATTTTGAAGATTTAAACGGGATTTTAAATCTTGCCCACAAAAATACTTGCAAGGTTTTTCTAACCTTGAACATAATTGTAGTGGGAAGTGAAATTCCGGCCCTTATACGATTGTTGAATAAACTTATCAATACAAGCATTGATGGAGTCATTATTCAGGATTTAGGACTGTTTTATCTATTATCTAAACACTTTAAAGGTCTTGAAATACATGCATCCACCCAGCTCAATACCCATAATGAAGGTCAGATAAAATTTTTAAGTAAGCTGGGGGCTGCCAGGGTTAATCTTTCAAGGGAGTTAAATATTAGCGAGATAAAAGCCTTGACTATGATTGGGCATAAAAACAATATCTTAACGGAAGTCTTTGTCCACGGTTCCTATTGTATCTGCTTTTCAGGCATTTGCTATATGAGTTCGGTTCATGGAGGGAACTCGGGAAATCGCGGCAGATGCAGTCAGCCATGTAGAGATAAATATTTAACCACTCCGAAAGGTAAAAATTTTCCCCTTAATCTTAAGGATAATTCAGCTTATTTTGATTTGGGACAAATTTTTGACGCCGGTGTTGCCTCAATTAAAATTGAGGGGAGAATAAAGAAGTTTGATTACGTATATACAGTGGTAAATTGCTGGAAACAGCAATTAAAACGTTTTTATAATCAAAATAGATTAAGTAACGATAATAGTGAGCTTTATAAGGTCTTTAACCGGGATTTTTCAAACTCGTATTTGAAGGGAGATATCAATAAAGATATGTTTATTGATAATCCCCGGGATAATTCAATTAAACAATTTTCTAAAATTGATAATGAGAACGAAAAACTATTAAATGTTAAAAGTAAATATTATGAAGAAAAAGAAAAAATTATAATTAGTGTTAAAAATAAAATTAAACAATTAAGTATAATTGAGACTCCTCTGATGTTAAGTCTTTCAGGAAAACTTGATTCTCCTTTAAAAGTTCTGGTAAAAACACCCGACACTTCATTTGTTATATTGTCCAAGACTAATCTTACCCAAAAAAATAAAGAAATCTCTGCCAATAGTCTGAATTATAATTTTTTATTGGAAAGATTCAGAGCCTTGAATGATACAAATTATCATATTAAGCATCTGGAAATTAAAAGGCTTCAACCTGGTCTTTTTATGCCTTTTAAAGAGTTTACTTCAATAAAAAAACAAATTTTATCCGTCTTGAATAATTCAAGGCAGATTGCTGATCCCATTGATGTTCCCTTCTTAAACAAAGAAACGACAGTTAAAACCTCTCCCGCCCTTTGTGTATTAATTTCCTCCCAAAAGGATTTAGACCTTTGTAATATTATCTCTGGTAATATCTTTTTTCAACTTCCCAATTGTTTTAAAAATAAACTTTCAGAATTTATAGATCTTTTTTTAAAAAATAAAAAATTAATCCCTTGGTTCCCATCCATTTTGATGCAGGAAAACTATGTGGCTGCCATAGAGTTTCTTGAACAGGTAAAACCAAAACTTATTGTAACAAATAATAGCGGAATAGCTTATGAAGCTTATAAAAAAGGGATTGACTGGGTAGCAGGTCCCTATCTTAATATTGTTAATTCCTTTAGTATCTTATCTTTAAAAGAAAATTTTAATTGCCATGGTTCATTTGTTTCAAATGAAATCAGTAAATTTCAGATAAGAAGTATTATTAAGCCTGAAAATTTTAATTTCTTCTATAGTATTTATCATCCTGTTTTGCTTTTATCCAGCCGGCAATGTTTATTTCATCAGGTTATCGGATGTGAAAAAAATGCAATTGATGAGGAATGTATTGGATTATGTGATAAATCTTCATCAATTATAAATTTAAAAAAAGTTTCTCTTTTTATTGAAAAAACAAAGGGGAATTATCCTTGTATCTATAATAATAAAAATCTTTTGAATACAGAGATTGTCACGGATTTTCCGAATGTTTTTTCCGGTTTTCTCATCGATTTAAGGGATATAAAAACCGACACTAAAATCCAAATGGATAAACCTGGAATAATAAAGCTTTTTGAAAATTTTTTAAATGGAAATTACGATGCAAAAGAGGAACTGAAACAAATTATTCATCCTTCAACCAATGTTCAATATGAAAAAGGGATTTAATAAATTCCAGTATCTTGATGCCTGTTGGAAAGGGATGCCCTTTGGTTATTTGCCAGAGTTTACGATTTATTTTAGATATCTGCTTTTTGGGTTAGGTAATAAATACATTTTTTTTCCCTTTTTATTATGTTATGGTCTATCCATATAAGTAATTAAATTTTTATCCGGGCGATATCGTTATTGGTATGATCCCATGTTGACCAATATTAAAATTTATATTAATTTTTTTACTGATTATCTTTCGCCTTAAACATTCTTTAAAATTGTCTTAAACAGAACCGATCACAGGGAGTTAAGATGATGGGTACTAAACGGAAAATATTTTTCTTGTCAATTCATTTGTTAGTTTTATTGATTCTTCTCTTATTTTTCTTTTCCTGTGGCTCAAAGAAAGCAAAACCTGAGCCTAAATGGGTTTATAAACTTCAAAGTATCCAGATCTCTTATGATGGAAATAAGATGCTCAATGAGTTTAACGGAGCATCCCATGCACTTCAGGTTGTTATTTATCAGTTTGATAACATTAATAAATTTGTTGAACTGGCAGCATATGAAGACGGCTTAAAAAAATTGTTGAAAGCCCAGAATTTTGATCCCAGCGTCCAGGCGATTAAAAAGATATATGTTGACCCGGGTCAGAAAGATAAGCTTGTAATGGACAGGGCGGAAAAAAGTAGATGGATTGGTATTGTCGCAGGATATTTTGGTCTGACACCTGGAAAAGTGACCTGTTTTTTTGAAATACCCCATAAAGTGGAAAAGCAAGGAATATATTTTTTCAGAAAAGAGGTCGCGGTTATTCAAGATCCTAGGATAAATCTTCTTTTAAATGAATATAGTATGACGGGAAAATTATTGAATGAATAATTCTGAAAAGCCCATTCTATGGCATCATGGTCTCTTTTTACAGCCCCAGCATTTTCAACAGAATGATATTTTTTTGCGATCTCTTTTTACGCCGCATAATCGATATCATACCCCATTTTTTTGGGGATGCAATTTATTTGAAATCCAAGTGGCTTCCCTTGAACAGCGTATCATTGAAATAGAAAAATGCGAATTAATTTTTCAGGATGGTACATGGGTGCAGTATCCAGGAAACGCAGTCGTTCAACCCCGGTCATTTGAAGATATCTCTTTTGATGTGGAAGGTGATAAACCTGTGGTTGCATATGTCGGGATAAAAAAATGGAATCAATACGAAGGTAATGTAACTTCAACCCAGGATAGTGACAGGATGGATTCCGTCGCCACCACCTGTGTGTCTTGTGTTGAACCTGAAGAGGTTAAGGACATTCATGAAGGTGGGGAAACGGCAAATATACGAAAAATGAGTTATGTCTTAAAAATTTTTTGGGATTATGAAATAGAAAAATTTTATGATTACCTTTTTATGCCGATTTTACGGTTGGAACTTGATGAAGATAAGGTAAATATTTCAAAAAATTTTGTTCCACCGGTGTATCTGGTTTCTGGAGCAGATAGTTTGATACAGTTGCTTAAGAGCCTTAGAGAAAGTATAGTTTCCAGGTGTCGGGTTTTTGAATCCTATAAATTAACCCAGGGGTTTCAATCCTCTGATTTTGATGCCCATTTTATACCCCATCTTCTGGTTTTAAATTCCCTTAATCGATCTCTTCCCGTTTTGAACCATATTATTGAGATTGCTGATTTTCACCCCGAAGTTGTTTATATGGTGTTGAGACAAATAGTTGGTGATTTAAGCACCTTTTCCGACCGGATTAATGCTCTGGGACATACTAAAGACGGGATCAGCCTGTTACCCGAGTATGAGCATGAAAATCTTTTTTATTGTTTCAGTCAGGCAAAACTCCTTATTTCGGAACTTTTAAAAGATATTTCATTGGGTGGAGAGAGTATCTTCAATATGGTCAGGAAGGGGAATGAATTTACTGCCCAGATCCCCGTCGATGAATTCAGTGACCATTATCTGTATTTTATTGTTCTCAAAAGTACCGGTGTTGCAGATGAAATTATTAATGAGTTACAGAATCTTGTGAAGGTAGGAACAAAAGAGAATATTGCCGGCATGGTTTCTCGGGCGCTTCCGGGTGTTCCCATAAAATATAGAATTGTTCCTCCGCCTGGTATGCCCAAGCGCTCGGATACTTATTATTTTAGACTTGATTCAAAACACGCCCTCTGGGAAGAAATAAAACGTATCGGTGATATTGCTCTATTTTGGGACGATGCGCCCGATGATGTATCAATAGAACTTGTTATTTCACAGAGATGAGGACATTGAACCCATGAAAAACACCGCTGTTGATTGTGTGACGGAATTGTTTGCCTATACATATTATCTTGTCGATCATTTGGTTGACAATAAAATGGAATATGCTCAGGTTGCAGAAAATTATACAATGCTTGTTGCCAAAGCAAGGGAATATGGAAAAGCTGCCGGCATTGCCAAAAAAGAGTTTGATGAGGCTCTTTTTGCAGTTTTTGCCTGGGTGGATGAAGCCATCTTTGCCACAGGGTGGGAGCATAAAAATGAATGGGTTAAAAATTGCTTACAAAAAAAATATTTTAATACAACCAGTGCCGGAACAAAATTTTTCGAATATCTGGCAAAATTAAAACCTGAAAATGCCGCAATTTTGGAGGTATATGATTATTGTCTTGCATCGGGATTTAAAGGAAGTCTGTATGAATCATACAACCAGGAGAAGTTGAGCAGTATAAAAAAAAATACATATAAAATGCTCCATGGGGCTGGTGATATTGAGATACCAGGAATTCTTTTTCCAGGTGCGGGCAACATAGGTTTTCAGAAACGGCTGAAACGCAAAAGATGGAAGGGGGTGTCCGATTTAACTTCTTTGTTTATTTTGCTGCCGGTTTTATTGTTTTTAATTTTGTATTTTATTTTTAATGAACGATTGGAGAGTCTCATTAGAAATATGGGGTTGGTCATGTAAGGGACTTAAAATATTAGATTTCAGGAAGTGTGAATAATAAAAAATGAAGAAATTTTTTAAATTTTTATTATTGTTATTTTTGTTCTTACTATTTGTCCTGGTTTTAGCCGGGGTAGGGTATTGGGCATTGGTAATCAAGGGGTGGCCTTGGTGGATTTGCGCTATTATTTTTGCTTTAGCTATTGGAATTGTTTTGGGTATCTTTGCTATCAAAAAATACCTGGTCCGAAGGAATGAAAAAAAGTTTGTCAAAAGCATAGTCAATGAAGAAGAAGAGTTCAGACAAAAAGAACCTGATCCTGAACAATACAGCTTAAAGGAGATGCAGGATCAATGGAAAGTGTCCATTGGTAAATTAAAAAAATCGTACTTGAGAAAATATGGTAATCCCCTTTATGTTCTTCCCTGGTACATAATGCTGGGGGAATCGCGTTCCGGTAAAACTTCAGTCATTAAAAATTCAAATTTAAGTTCCTCTTTAACGGATGTCAGTGAGTCCACTGTTCTTTCCGGTACGAAAAATTGTGATTGGTGGTTTATGGAGCAGGCTATTGTTCTTGACACCGCCGGTAGATATACCATCCCCATTGAAGAGGCTACGGATAAAAATGAATGGCAGCATTTTCTCAGGCTATTGGCCAAATACCGGAAAAGAGAGCCTATTAACGGTGTGATTGTCACCGTGGCGAGTAATGATCTATTGAATGAAAATGTCGATGACCTGGCTGAAAAGGCAAAAAGTATAAGGCAGCGCATTAATCAGATGATGCGGATTCTGGGGGCTAAATTTCCGGTTTACCTGTTGGTAACTAAGATGGATCTTGTTAATGGGTTTACAGATTTTTGTGATCACATACCCGAACAGAGGAATGTCCAGGTCATGGGGTATTCCAATGAAACCGGTAATAAAAACTGTCTCCAGGTTCTGGAAGAATCCATGGATACCGTTTATGATCAGATCCGGAATTTAAGATCTCTTTTTATTCATAACCGGATAAATAATTTTGCAGTCTCTTTTTCCACGGAATTTATGAAATTAAAGTCCGGGCTTGAATCCTATGTAAAATCGTTGTTTGGAGACGATATTTATCAGGCAACTCCTTTGTTTCGAGGACTTTATTTTTCAAGTGCCTGTAGAAAGGGAAAACCTGATTCTCAATTTTTAAAGCAAACCGGTATAGAATATAGTGGCGAATCGTCAAAGGATCGTAACAAGGGCTTTTTTCTTAAAAGTTTTTTTGCTGCCCTTCTTCCCATGGACCGGAATGTGTTTACGCCCCTGTCTGAATTTTTGATGTGGCGAAAAACAACCCTGGGGCTCGGGCTTTTTTCATTATCACTTATCTGCCTTTCCATGAGTGGTATATTGTGCTTTTTATATCTTAACAATTTGAATGCACTGAATAAGTTTGATGCCCACTTGTTTCAGAAAAGTTTTTATTCGACTAACTTAACAGATAATATTCTTGTATTTGACCGGCAGGGGTTTGAAATAAATAAGCTTGAATCAAATAATTCCCATTGGATATTTCCCCGATTGGGGTTGAATGCCAGCCTCGAACTTGAACAAAAATTAAAACGCAGATTTGTGAGGGACGCAAAGCGTAATCTTATTGATCCCTTGGATGAACAATTTTTTAAAAAGACAAATGGTATTAATCTGCAGACAGACCATGGTGATATAGTAGCTTATTGTGTTTATGCGATCAGACGGATTATTGTTTTAAAAATGGCTGTTAATAAAGAATCACTGTCGGGAAGAAAGTATTTTGAAGAAAGTATTGCTCATCTTTTACCTAAACTGGACAGGACGATTCCCTTTGCCGTTGCATCAAAGCTGGCTTCTGTTTATTATGATTACCTTGGATGGAACACTAATCATGTAAACCGGGTCAGAGAGCTTGCAATTTTTCAAAAACAATTGTCCGAGATTGTAGACAAAAGCGGTAATTTGCACTGGTTGCTGAGCCAATGGGTCTGTACCACTGCCGATATCGGTATTTCCGATTTTATCCAGGGGTACAGCATTAGTCAAACACATTTCAGCACATATTTTAATGTTAAGGGTGCTTTTACCAAAATGGGCCGGGATGAAATAAAACAATTTATTGCATTATTACGAAATATTTTGCCTGACCAGCAACGCTTTAAAAAAATGGAAAATCGTTTTTGGGCCTGGTATGCAACTGAGTTTTATAACGCCTGGTTTGAGTTTGCTTCGAAATTTCCCAGGGGTTGGCAATGGAAGTTATTAACTGAAAACTGGAGTGATATCGGCACTTTGATGACAACAGAACAAAATCCCTATTTCCTTCTGCTTGTTAAAATGGCCGAAGAGTTTGAACAATTTAAACCATCAAAAAATCTTGTGCCATCCTGGGTGGATACGGTTATTCGTCTGGATAAAATTAAGGAATTGGCAACTGTAGAAACACAAGAAAAACAGGGGTCATTCTGGGCCAAGTTGAAAATGAAAACGGATAGATTTACTTCGGGGATAGAGGAAAAATCAAAAAAAGTTTACAAGGTCATGGATAGGAAAAAAGCTTCTGAGCAGGTTTATAATTTAAAGCTTTCAAAAGTATGGAATGAGTACCTTGCCGGCCTGAAAAGCATTGCTCCAGCAACCTCTTATAATGAAAAATGTTTTCAGATGTTCTCTAGTTTGTTTAAAGCATTATCCGATTCGAGTAAACAAAAAAATCCATTTAGCACGACATATGATACTTTGGTCTTGTTAAAATCTTTTTACACCCAGCATAATATTGCTCCTTTTGTGGAGGGGTTGACCCGGGGTCCCTATGATTTTTTAACTGAATATGGGGTCTATAACAGCATTAAATATCTCCAGAATAAATGGGAAGAAATGGTATTAAGTGTTTCCCATAGTGTTGATCCGATAAATTATTATTCTGTCATGTTTGATAAAAACAGTGGTGTCCTTTGGAAATTTGTTAATAAAGAAGCGGGACCATTTCTTGATCAGTCCACCATCGGTTTTTTTGCCAGAAATGGATTTGGGCTTCAACTTCCTTTTTCCAACCAATTTTTTGAACTGCTGAATAACGCTAAAAAAATATCTTTGGATAAGCAAAGTGAATATATCGTGACCATACAAACTGCCCCTATTAGTATAAATCGCGAAGCCAAGATCAAGCCCTATTCAAGTATTCTTACCATGGATTGTGCCGCAAAAAAAATTGAACTTGTAAATAACAATTTTACGGAGAGTCAAAAATTTACATGGAAGCCTGCAACCTGTGGTGATGTTGTTTTGTCCATAGAAATAGGGGACGTTATTTTAACAAAAAAATATACCGGTAAGTTGGGATTTGGCCATTTCCTCCAGGATTTTAAGGATGGGACTAAACAGTTCAGTATAGCGGATTTTCCAGGGCAGATGGATTATTTATCCAATAATTGGGTAACAGATATCAGTGTCTCCTATGAAATTAGTGGTATAGAGCCGGTTCTTAAATTCATGGATAGAAGGTCGTTGGCGATCCCGAATATTATTTTTAGAGATTTTCAACAAAAGCGTGGTAAATATCCTCTGGATAAAAAAGCGCTTGTAAAAACGAAGATCTACAAAATACCCCAAAAGGATGTTTATAACATTACTCTGGAAACCATTCCCATGGGGGTTAATCCCACAGCCCGGGTAAAACCTGTGGCGACTATTTTGCAGATGACCTGCGGGGGTAAGGTTATTTTGTTTGAGAATAATAATTATCCAGAATCTGTCACTTTTGACTGGGAACCGTCAAATTGTGGAAAAGTGGTGCTTATTATTCATTTCCCTAAATTGACTCTTACCAGGGAATATCCTGATTTTCTGGCATTTGTCCAGGATTTTAATTACCATTCAAAAACATTTTCCAGTGATGATTTCCCGGAACAAAAGGCCGCTCTTTTGAAATTGGATATCTCTTCCATAACGATCTCCTATGGTTTTAAGGGTGATCTTCCCCGGTGGGAACTTAGATTAAAAAAACAAAATCCGGCCCTTGAAAAATCTGTTCCAATCCAAAAGTCCGCATCTCCAACGGAAAAAAAGGATGATAAAATCGAGGATAAAATTAAAAAACCCATATCTTCATCTTTGGGGGATACCCATAAAAAAAAGGATATGGTTAAGGGTGATAAGGGCGCACAAGTTTCAGACGGTCGGGAAATTGGTTCGGCAGAATGGATAAAAAAGCAAAATCCAGCTTATTATACGCTTCATATATTGCAAGACCATAGCAAAAACAGTATAATGAAATTCGCGAAAGTTAATCATTTTGAGAAGGATAGTGCCATTTATGAAAGTGTTGTGAATGGTCATCTCAAATATAATCTGGTTTTTGGCTCCTTTGATTCCTTCGCATCAGCAAAAAAAGCTTTGGGTGGTTTATCTGCCGGCGCTTCGCGTTATTCTCCATGGATCAGGAGATTTTCGTCCATTGTAAAGGAGATGAAATAAAAAGAATCTTATGGAATTATTAGACTTAGGAAATATACCCATTCCCGGGGATGCTCCCGCCGGAAAAGATGTAAGGTATGAAGACAGCTTCGAAGCCCTTATCCATGAAATTGGTAAATTAAGTTCTATTTCGGATAGTGCTACGATTGATGTAAATAAGGTGGTTTCTCTTGGGACAGCTATTCTGAAAAAAGAATCAAAACATATCCAGGTGGCGGCCTATCTTGGTTATGGTTTGATGAAAACTAAAAAGATGGAAGGGCTTGCCCAGGGAGTCCATATTCTAAAAGAGTTGATAGAAAATTTCTGGGAGAGCTTATTTCCTCCTCTTAAACGAATGAAGGGAAGACGCAGTGCCCTTGTCTGGTGGGAAAAAAAGGTTGCCGACTTTATCGCAGAGACCGATCAGGTCACTTGGGAAAAAGACAAGCGCGATTTTTTGATCAACGATTTTGATGTGTTGAATCAATTTCTCGGGGAAAATATGGAGGATGCCCCTTTGCTGAATTCGCTTATCCAAAGAATAAAATCCGTGGTTCTCGAAAAAGAAGAGCCGGTCCCGGAACCTGAGATACCGGAATCAGCCGGGGACTCTGAAGAAGGTGAATCGGACCAGCCGGATGGGGCAGAGCAGGCTCCGGGTGAGGTGCTGATCCTGTCCGATATGGATGACGCAACGATGTTTTCCCAGGGGTTGAATTTGATTGGCAGATCAATAGAAGGTTTAAGGCAGCAAAATTCTTTTGATCCGGTTCCATACAGGTTTAACAGGATTGTTCCATGGACCCCCGTGGAAGAACCTCCCATGGCAAGTGCCGGAAAAACAACCTTGCCTCCTCCTGATGATCAGATAATTACCCAGATTGTTTCCCTGTATGATTCTTCAAAATGGCAGGAGCTTGCAGATTTTTGTGAACCTAAAGTACAAGAATACCCGTTCTGGCTGGATTTAAGCCGGTATGTGGCGGAAAGTATGGAACAACTGGAGCATCAGGATGTGTCCATTGTTATTGAAGCCGAGATCCTGTTGTTTGTTTCAAGGCTTGAAGGGCTTGAAACCCTTTGCTTTTCCGATGGTACCCCCTTTGCCGATGTTGCCACCCAGGAATGGCTTAAACAAATAGATGATAAAAAATCGGATGATCAGCCCGGCTCCGATTCAGGCCCGGCAGATTTATTGGAACAGAATATTTCCCAGCAAATGAAAGAAGCCCAGGCATTGATCAAGAAAGATAAGTTTGATGCAGCCCTTTCCCTGCTGGTTGAACACCATATAAAATCAGTATCTGCCAGGGAAAAATTTTTATGGAAGATAGCGGTATGTCGCTTATTAATTAATGAAGACAAAATTAAAATAGCGGCATCCTATGTGGATGATATTTTAGAAAATATTGAAACCTATAAACTTGAAGCATGGGAGCCGGATAATGCTGTTGATGCATTGTCTTTGGTTTTGACGGGCTTAAGACTCCAGGAAAATTCCCAGCACGAACAATTGATTGAGTCTGTTATTACAAAAATTTCCATGCTTGATCCTGTAACCGCCCTGAAAATGATTTAATTTTAACATACTAAATCAAGGAGATGATCATGGCAAAAGAAGCATCAGTAGCACCAAAGGAAAGGGTAAATATTGTTTATAAACCAGCCACAGGAGATGCAAAAGAGGAGGTGGAGCTTCCCTTGAAGGTTCTTGTTATGGGGGACTTTACCATGGCTGAAGATGAGACCCCCCTTGAAGACAGAAAGGCCGTTAATGTTGATAAAGATAATTTTAATGATGTATTAAATTCCTATAATGTAAAATTGGAAACGGTTGTGGAGAACAGGCTTGCCCAGGAACCAGGTGAAGAGATGGCGGTTAAACTTGATTTTAATAGTCTTAAAGATTTCAATCCCGATGCCATTGTTGACAAGGTTCCTGAATTAAAAAAACTGGTTGAATTAAGAAATGCCCTCAAAGCTGTCAAGGGCCCCCTGGGAAATATTCCGGCGTTCAAGAAAAAACTAAATGCGCTGGTTAACGATGAGGGGGCAAGGGAAAGAATTTTAAAGGAGCTTGGCATTGATGAATAAGGAGGTTTGATGATGGCAGAAGATAAAAAAACACAAAAGGAGCAGCAGCCAGCAACCGAAGAATCTGTTTCCATTCTGGATGAAATTGTCCAGGCCACCCGGTTAAAACCGACGGATGAAGGGTATGATACAACTAAACAGGGGGTTCAGGCCTTTATTGACGAATTGCTTAAGCCAGAGCGCCAGGGCATTAAGATAGGTCAGGATCTTGTTGATGAGATGATTGCAGGCCTTGATTCTAAATTGAGTCTACAGATGAATGCAATTTTGCATAATCAAGATTTTCAAAAACTTGAATCTGCCTGGAGGTCCTTTAAATATCTTGTGGACCATACCGATTTTAGGGAAAATACCCGTCTTGAAATTTTAAATGTATCCAAACAGGACTTGCTGGATGATTTTGAAGATGCCCCTGAAATCATGAAATCGGGTCTTTATCAACAGGCATATACGGCTGAGTATGGTCAATTTGGGGGTCAGCCCTATGGGTTGATGGTGGGAAATTATGAATTTGGTCCAGGGCCCCAGGATATTTCCCTGCTTCAAAGTATTGGTGCTGTATCAGCCATGTCCCATGCACCCTTTATTTCTGCTGCCGGAGCATCTTTTTTCGGGTTGGACAGCTTTGAAGGCTTACCCAATCTAAAGGATCTTAATTCCATATTTGAGGGACCCCAATATGCTAAATGGCAGTCCTTCAGGACATCGGAAGATTCAAGAAATATAGGTCTTACAGTCCCCCATTTTTTGTTGCGACTTCCCTATGGCCAGGATACCGTCCCCACGAAAAATTTTGATTTTTCAGAAGACGTTGCCGGCGGTAATAATGATTTTTTATGGGGAAACGCCGCCTTTACCTTTGCCTCTCGAATGACCGAGAGCTTTGGGAAATACCGCTGGTGTGCCAATATTATCGGACCCCAGGGAGGGGGTGCCGTTGAAGACCTTCCCGTATATCAATATGATGCCATGGGAGGTATCGAGACAAAAATTCCCACGGAGGTCATGCTGTCGGAAAGAAGGGAGTTTGAACTTGCTGAAGAAGGTTTTATAGGCCTTACCATGAGAAAGGGAAGTGATAATGCGGCATTTTTTTCCGGTAACTCTGTTCAAAAACCAAAGAAATTTGGCAACACCCCGGAAGGCAAAGCAGCCGAATTAAATTATAAACTGGGAACCGAGCTGCCCTATAATTTTGTGGTGAGCCGGCTGGCACATTATATGAAAGTAATTCAAAGGGAAAATATCGGTACCTGGAAAGAAAGAGGAGAGCTTGAAAGCGAGTTGAATAACTGGATACGGCAATATGTTTCCGACCAGGATAATCCGGGGCCCGGGGTGAGAAGCAGAAGACCTTTAAGAATGGCTGCAATAGAGGTACAGGATGTTGAAGGAGAACCTGGGTGGTATCAATGCTCATTGAAACTTCAACCCCATTTTAAATATATGGGAGCATCTTTTACCCTGTCGCTGGTTGGTAAACTCGATAAGGCATAAATCTTAAATTAAAGGAGAACAAAATCATGGGACAAATTGGTTATTTAAAAGTATCTAAAGCTGACGGTACGGCAATAGACGGAGGATCTTCCCAGGCAAATAAAGTAGGATGGATAAATCTTTATGGTATAGACCATGAGGTGATTTTCGCCCGGAATCCTGTTACAGGTCAGCCTCAGGGTAAGCGGCTTCATATGCCCTTTAAGGTTACCAAAATTAAAGATAAGGCTTCACCACTATTGTTTGAGGCATGTTGCCAAAATACTCCGTTGACTTGCGAAATTACAATGCATCGTCCCAAAAAAGGCGAGACATCCCAGGAACACTATTTTACCATAAAATTGACTGGTGCAACTATTACAAGATATCGGCAATACACGCCCGATATTCTTCTTCCCGAGAATAGTGTATATTCAGATATGGAAGAAGTAGAGCTTGGTTATGAAGAAATACTGATGGAACATGTGCCGGGTAGCAAATCAGCCGACGATAAGTGGACTGATGATAATGCTTAGAAGGATTGTTTTGTTAATTCAGTAGTGATGCAGGCTTTGAATGGGAACTGATTCAAAGTCTGCACCATAAAAATTGTAAAAAGGCTGAGCTTTATGTATGAGCTGACATTGCTTGAGAGAATTGAAGCCCTTGAATCCGTCAGGAAAGAACCCCTTGGTGAAAATTCCATTGATATAGCGTTGGGCTCCATAATGGCTCACTTGAGAAAATTATTGAATACCAATATGGGAAGTGTTCAAATAGCTTCCGATTATGGTATGCCCGATATGATAGGTTTTAGCGATGACAGTTTGTCGGATACCATAGAAAAAGTTGAAAAAGCGGTTTTAGCAACGGTGAAAAAATATGAGAAAAGATTATCCCAGGTAAAAATAAAGATTAAAACCGATGAAACGGCTGTTCTAAATATTCACTTCAGCCTTGAAGGGGTCCTTGCAAGACAGGAAAATGTTCCGGTTTTTTTTGAATCTGTTGTCCAGACCGGGGGTAGAATCAGTATAAAAAAATAGGGAAACTAAGTCCATTGTTCAGTAAATATTATCAACATGAGCTGTATAAACTCCGGGAGCTTGCCAAAGAATTTGCCCAGGCTCATCCCACGGCAGCCCCCATGCTGGCAAGTGAGTCCGTTGATCCCGATGTGGAAAGACTGCTTGAGGGAACAGCTTTTTTAACAGGCCACCTCCAGCATAAGATTGACGATGATTTTCCGGAAATTATCCACGGATTGATGGATATTGTGTTTCCCCATTATTTAAAACCGCTTCCCTGTATATCCATCGTCTGTTTTACTCCCAAACCTTCCCTCATGGAAAAAACAGATGTGCTCGCCGGAACCTTTCTTTCCGCCAGGGAAAAAAATGGGATTAAGTGTAAATTTCAGACATGTTTTGACCTGGAAGTGCACCCGTTAAAAAGTATTACCGCAAAAAGTTTTGCCAGGGAACATGAGTTTAAAATCTCTATTTCAATGGAACTCATTGGGATCTCTTTGTCCCAGTGGAATCCGGGCAAACTCGCTTTTTCCCTGGCAGGTGCCTATTCTAAAACCTCCAATCTTTTTGCTTGTTTTACAAAATATATTTCAAGGATTAAAATTGTTTGTCAGGAAAATTTAACTGAATATATTCTGCCGGAAGCTGATTTTAAATGTCTTGGGTTTGACAGGGGAAATTCACTTTTTGCCCGCGTCTCACAATCATTTTCAGGGTTTTCTTTGTTGCAGGAATATTTTATTTTTCCCCAAAAATTTTTGTTCTTTGAGTTGTCTGGATTGGAGAACTGGAAAGATCGGTCCGACGGGAAAAATTTTGAGATCATATTTGAATTTAATCGGCCGCCCTTTGAATTTCCCATGGTAACCAAGGATAATTTTTCATTTTTTTCAGTTCCGGTTATTAATAGATTTCTTTCCGATGCCGAGCCCGTGATTGTTGATCATGAAAAAGAGAAAATCCGGATCAAACCTTCCTTTAAAATCAGTGATGCTTATCAGATATACAGTGTTGATAAGGTGACAGGTTTTATCCAGGGAAGTGTAACACCCATTAACTACCTTCCCATGGATTATTTTTCCTTTGATACCAAAAAGCAGTCTTTTTATAAGGTGGTCAGGCAAATTTCTCCCATAACAAATGCCTATGAAGTTTATATACATCTGGCCTACGCCGGGGAAAAAACAGAATATAGGCAGGAGACCTTATCCATTGAACTGACTTGTACAAACGGTTCGGAACCTGAAAACCTGATGCCGGGAGATATCTGTGAATCCACCTCCAATTCTCCTGAACTGCTTGATTTTATAAATATTATCCCTCCCACATCAAATGTGGAGCCTCCTTTGGAAGGCAAGACACTCTGGAGACTGCTTTCCCATATGTCTTTAAATCTTCTTTCCTTAAAAGATGTGGAAAGTTTAAAAAAAATCTTCCAACTTTATGTTTTTCCTGACAGCCGGGACAAGGGGATGGTTGTAGCAAACTTAAGGAGGATAGAGGGGCTTTTAGATTTTAAGATTGAGACCGAGGACCGCTTGATCCGGGGACTGGTTGTAAGGGGAGTAAAAATTATCCTCACCTTGAGTATGGATGCCTTTGCATCCATGGGGGATGTGGTGGTTTTTGGTTCTGTCATTGATGAATTTTTTAGCAGATATAGCGGCATTAATAGTTTCACAAGGCTTATTATCCAAGAAAGTATATCGGGGGAATCTTTTTCATGGCTGCCGAGGATAGGCAAGACACATCTGAAATAGTTGAAAAACTTCTGACAGGAAGTTCCAATTTTTCCTTTGTCCAGGCAGTCCGGCTGTTGCTGCGTGAAATGGTGGATGATAATCAAATTGATGGGGATGGTATTGATAGAAATTTACTCTTGGATTCTCGGATAAGGATCCGGCCGGAGCTGTCTTTAAGGTTTCCAGGAACCGATATTACCGGGGTTGAAAAAATTGGGCAGGATCCAGGACAATTTTTGATTACCGCTACATTCCTGGGTCTTTACGGCTCTTCATCTCCTCTTCCCACATTTTATACTGAAGATCTTATCCAGGAAAATAATGATGGTTTATCCATCCGGCGGGATTTTATTGATATTATCAATTATACTATTTATCCCCTGTTTTTTAAGGTCTGGAGCAAGTACCGCCTTGTTTATAAAATATGTGAAGAAAAAGATGAAAGCATTGCCCATATGTTGTATTGTCTCCTGGGTCTTGAAACTGAAAGTTTAAGACAGCAGATACCTAACCTTCAGAAATATTTTCGCTATACAGGTTTGGCACTCCAGTTTCCCCGTTCGGCCGAGGGTCTTGAATCCATCATTGAAGACCGTTTTAATTTAAATGGTCATGTCAAAATTAACCAATGTGTTTTAAGAAGCGTATCAATTCCCAATGATCAGCATTCTCTTCTTGGTGTTTCTTGCTGCACATTGGGAAATAATGCGGTTATAGGTAAGCAGATAGATGATATCTCAGGAAAATTTCAATTGGTCATTTTTGGTGCGGATGGGGATATGCTTAATGCATTTTTGCCTGATAAGGAACTGTTTGGGGAAATAAAGCAGGTGATTAATTTTTATGTGCATCAACCCCTTGAATGGGAACTTGTCATTGAATGTGAAGAGAAAATGGTTGAGACTGTCCAGCTTGATAATGCAAGGTGGTCCCATCTGGGGTGGGATACCTGGCTGTTCTCCGAAAATAAAACAATAGATAAGGTTCAAACCCGGTTTTCGGCTTAATAAATAAAAAAGGATGGTTCTGATGGTAAATGTTGACACAAAATCTTTATTGCTCCACTTGAATGATTTTTGTACCAACACCCTGCAAACGGGTGCCGGATTATGTGTTGCAAGAACGCATTATGAAGTATCGGTTGAGCATTTTATACTTAAACTGCTTGAGGATACGAGATCAGACTTTTCAATGATATTTCAGCAGTTTGATCTTGAACCGGGATTCGTACAAAAAAAAATAGAGGTGGCTCTGGAAGAGTTTAAGACCGGAAATTCCGGTAAACCTGTTTTTTCCCCCCGCCTTTTGGATCTTTTTCAGGACGGCTGGATGATTGCCTCCATTGAGCTTGAAGAAAGAAAAATCAGATCCGGTGCCATTTTGCTTGCGCTTTTAGAAAGACCCCTTGCTTATATTTCAGGAAATTATGGGGATCAATTTAAAAAGATAAATAAAGATACCTTGTTATCGCAATTTTGGGGAATAACCAAGGGTTCTGTTGAAACCCTGTCGTCCAAAGAGGCAATTGCAGCCGGTGGTGCGCCGGGGCAGGCAAAGGCAGGAGAGGGATTTATTGCAAAATTTTGTAACGATTTTACGGCCAAAGCCGCCCAGGGAGAAATCGATCCGGTTTTCGGAAGGGATGCTGAGATTCGTCAGATGATTGACGTGCTGGCAAGGCGAAGAAAAAATAATCCCATTTGTGTTGGAGAGCCGGGGGTGGGGAAAACAGCCGTGGTTGAAGGACTTGCCTTGCGAATTGTTGAGGATGATGTGCCTGATGTATTAAAAAATGTTACCCTGCTTGAATTGGATATGGGGCTTTTGGAAGCGGGAGCCGGCATGAAAGGGGAGTTTGAAAACAGGCTTAAAGGCGTGATCAATGAAATCAAAGCCTTTGAATCTCCGGTTATTTTATTTATTGATGAGGCCCATACTCTGATCGGGGCTGGTGGAAGCGCAGGTGGCGGGGATGCTGCAAATCTTTTGAAACCGGCTTTGGCCCGGGGGGAATTGCGTACCATTGCGGCTACTACATGGAGTGAATATAAAAAATATTTTGAAAAAGATCCGGCCCTTGCCAGGCGGTTTCAACCTGTTAAACTGGATGAACCGGATGTCAGTGATACGGAACTTATATTAAGGGGGCTTAAACCAGGATATGAAGATGCCCATAAGGTCATTATAACGGAAGGGGCTGTCAAGGCGGCGGCCGAATATTCAGATCGTTATATCACCGGCAGGTTTCTGCCGGACAAGGCCATCGATCTTCTAGATACAGGATGTGCCAGGGTAAAAATAAATTTATCCACCAAGCCGCCGAGTTTGGAGGATAAAGAACGGTCTATCCAGGCATTGGAGAGAACCAAATCTGCCATGGAACGAGACCGGGATAATAATATGGAAATAGATCCGGACGTTTATGCATCTATCATAGATTCCATAGAAAAATTTGAATCCCAGGCAGATAAAATCAGGCAAGATTGGACAAAGGAACTGGAAGCTGCCCAAATTGTGCTTGATCTGAGAAAAACATTACAGTCTGCTGCCAGGGAAGATGTTGAGATGATTACAGATATTAAAGATCAATTAAATGGGGCCGATGCAGCCCTGGCTAAAATCCAGGGAGATAATCCCCTGATTCAGCTGGAAGTGAACCCCGATGTTATTGCCCATGTTGTTTCGGATTGGACAGGGGTTCCCCTGGGAAAAATGGTGGAGGATGAAGCTGAAAGGATTCTCAATCTGGAGCATCTGTTGAGTGAACGGGTTAAGGGACAGGATCATGCCCTTGGGGCTATTGCAGAAGTGATCAGGTCTTCCAAATCAGGGATAAAAAATCCCCATCAACCCATGGGGGTCTTTCTTTTGACAGGTCCCAGTGGTGTGGGAAAAACAGAAACTGGTCTTGCCATAGCAGAAATTCTTTTTGGTAGTGAAAAAAATAGCATTTCCATTAATATGAGTGAGTTCCAGGAAAGCCATACAGTGAGTCGTTTGATCGGGTCTCCGCCGGGATATGTGGGTTTTGGTGAGGGAGGAATGCTCACGGAAGCTGTCAGGCAAAAACCCTATTGCGTTGTATTGCTGGATGAGGTTGAAAAAGCCCACCCGGATGTTTCAAATTTGTTTTATCAGGTTTTCGATAAGGGTGTTTTAACCGATGGAGAAGGCAAGGAAATCAATTTTAAAAATACTGTGATTATCCTTACCAGTAATCTTGCAACCGATATTATCCAGGAAATGACGGCAGATGAGAAGGAGGTTTCCATTGATGATGTGACGGCTGCCATTCGGCCGATATTATCTGATTATTTTAAGCCGGCCCTGCTTGCAAGAATGAATGTGCTGCCGTTTATAAGTTTGAAACCCGATGCCATGGCTCTTATTGTTAAATTGAAATTGGATGGGGTGAAAAAAACTTTGTTGGAGAATAATAAAATTGTATTTCATTATTCTGCTAAGGTGATGAAACAGATAACTGCTCGATGCACCGAAGTTGAAACAGGTGCCAGAAACATCGATTATATCCTTAATGCCAATATTTTTCCAAGAATTTCCCGGGAGCTTTTATCAAAAATGAGTTCCAATGAGATGCCGTCTGAAATTTTTCTTGGTCTGGATAAAAAGCAAGAGTTTACCATTAAATTCACCGGATGATTTATAACTCCAATGGGGTTAAAAAAAGGAGAGATTTATGCAAAAAAAAGTATGGATTACCTCCATGGCTAAAAATAAAGATCAGGTTCGAACATTGCTCGGGTTAGCAAAAAAATATGGACTTGGTGCCGATGGACATTTCTGGGTGGATGATTTGCAGAAGATGGCTTGGCAGGCGCCTTTGGAAAGCTTGAGTGCAAAGGAGACAGCCCTATGGGTGATATCGGCAGAAAAAAAGGATTTTGAAGAAAAAACTGTTGTATACGGCCTGTCTCTGCTTTGTCTTTGCCTCCAGCACATAAAGGGAATCGGTTTTCCCGTGATCTTTGTTTGTTCCGATGATTCTTTGACACGAAAAGATCTTCCAACCCCTTTTAAAGGAGCCCAGATCATCTCCTTTGGTGACAAGTCCCTGGGTGCTAAAATGACGGCCGGGGCCAATATGCCGGTTAAAAAAATAAAATCGGAATACAGAATTGATATCCACGGGAACCAGGGATATGGGATCTGGTTTGAATTGGGTCCTGCCAAGGGAGGTTCCTGGAATGGTGCCCTGGCAGGTGGGTTGACCTCAAAAATAAATGCCCATGGAGTCGGGCCTTCGGGGTTGGTGCCCCTGAAAACGACTCTGGAGTACCAGATGCAGGGAATCAAGCTTGGTTTTGGTGAAGATGAATACCAGGCCTGGGCGGTAAAAAATTTAATTGATGGAAATCAATCCTATTATGTAAGATTTGACGATATTCCAGGTACGCTTTTGTTTGGCCCGATGTCTGATCAGGCAGATGAGGTTGATTTGCATTTATTAACCCTGGTATAAAATGTTTTATTGTTGAATGGAGGAAAAATGTCCCTGTTAACTGAACAAAAATTTTCTTTTATATCCAAGGGAATAGACACAAAAACCTTTACTGTTGTCAGTTTTAAGGGTTTTGAAGCTATTTCCAAACCCTATGAGTTCGAAATCTTTCTTGTTTCGGAAGTTGGGGATATTGATCCTCTAAAAGTGTTACATAATCCTGCTGTTTTTACCATCCACCGGGCTGAAAAAGAGGATGTGGATTTCAATGGTATTTTAATTTTGTTTGAAGAGACCCGGGAAGTGAACGGCTATTTTTTTTTCAAGGCGGTTCTGGCACCTAAATTCTGGTGGCTTGGCCTTACCCACCATAATCAGGTGTTCTTAAACATGACCAGTCCCCAGATAATGACAAGGACTTTAAAAGACGGCGGGCTTTTCCAAGGAATTGATTTTAAATTTGATTTAAATACCAAAATTTCTTATTTATCCCTTGAATATGTCTGTCAATATGATGAATCTCATTTTAACTTTCTTTCAAGGTGGGCGGAAAGAGAGGGGATCTATTATTTTTTTGAGCAGACATCAACGGGTGAAAAAGTGGTGTTTACGGATACCAAGATTGAACATAAGGATCTGGCACTGGGTAAAGACCTTATTTACGATCCACCGTCGGGACTGGACGCTCTTCATACAGATGAAGTGATAAAGGTCTTTACATGTAAACATGGAATGCTGCCCCAAAAGATCTATTTAAAAGATTATAACTATCTTAAACCTTCCCAGTCCATTGAGGGAAGCGCTGTTGTAGATGAAAAGGGCCGGGGGGAAAATTACATTTATGGTGAGCATTTTGATTCCACCGAGGAAGGAAACAGGCTGGCTCAGATAAGGGCTGAAGCACTTCTCTGCCGTAAAACTATTTTTCAAGGAGAAAGTTCAGTCCCCTTTATTGCTCCCGGCTATACCTTTGATCTTAAAAAGCATTATAAAAAGGCATATAATCGAAAATATCTTGTGACCGAGGTGAGTCATGTGGGACACCAGGCAGGATATTTGATTGCCAACGTAAGTTCCGTGCTTCCAGCCAGGGATGAGGAGATGTCCTACGCAAATTCTTTTACAGCCATTTATTCGAACCAGCAGTTCCGGCCGGAACATCTGGCAAAAAGAATTAAGATATCAGGCACTATCAATGCAAAAATAGATGCCGAATCCAGTGGTGAATATGCCGAACTGGATGAATATGGAAGATATAAAGTAGTTATGCCCTTTGACAGGAGTGGACGTCCCAATGGCAAGGCGTCTGCCTGGTTTCGCATGGTGCAGCCCTATGCCGGCCAGAATAAAGGCATGCATTTCCCCTTGAACAAGGGGACGGAAGTTTTGTTGACTTTTATTGACGGCCATCCGGATCGGCCGGTAATTGCCGGGGCTGTTCCCAATCCCGAGACAGCAAGTCCCGTCACAAGTGGTACGCAGACAGCGGCAATCATTAAAAGCAATAGGGATCAGGCCGACTCGTCGCCGACCCTTGTTGCCTATGCCACCACTTCGTTGGATTCGGACACTATTTCTGAAACAGAGATAAAAGATAATACAATTACGTTGGAAAATGCCTCGGGAGAAGAGGGCATTACAATTCAGTCCGGTGGGAGTGTCGCCTTGATTGCCGAGGATAGATTTGCATCATATACGACGGGGGTACCCAGTGATCGAGATGAGATCCCATCGGAAGTAAGATATTTGTGGGATCAGTTTTTTGCTGCGGATCCTTGTTTTAATCCTACTGGTATGGTGGCCTACGATTATAACTTTGTGGGAACGGCACCCGATGAAAACGATGTGGTTTCACTGAAAAAATTGATTCCAAAAGGATATATCAGCTTGATGAAAGGGGATTATATTAGAAATATGCATGGTAATTATTATAATTTTAGTCGAAGTTGGGGTTATAATGTAGGCGAGAGTTATGCTGAAAGTTTTATACATGGGGGGACAGATTCAGAGCCGCTAGTCTTTAACAGTAGCAGCCTTGAGTATGATAAAGCTGCCAAAGGTGGTCCATTGCCCGGGAGTATAAGCTGCAATAAAATGGATGATATGGATGATACGACATGGATATCAAAGACCATAGGTGGCGCCAGTTATTCCTATAAAAAAGATAATAACAGCCTTAGTGTTCAGTATAATTGTCAAACAGAATCCCATGCTTACGAGACAAAAAGTTATAGCTTTGACTATGCATTAGATGGAACCCTGTATTCCAAAAGTTTCTACGAGAAAGGAGTATCGGAGCAATGGGAATATGACAGAAGTGGTGGAGGCTTGATTCAGCATGCGATAACAGATCGTACCACAGGCGGTGTGGATAGCTTTAAATTGCTTACCGCCGCCGAGACAGATTGTAACTTGCGTTTTGGTGCTTTTGCCAGTTTTTCGCTTTCCACATCCATATCCACAGATGTAAGTGTTTCCGTTGCGGCATCGGCAAAAATTGATATAGCAGGGTCAGCGGATTTTGAACTGAAAACAGGGCTTGGAATTGGCTTGGAACTTGACCTGAGGGGAGGTGGTACATTCAAATTAGCCCCAAGTGGAGGATTAAAATATGATGGAATAGGATTTACCGCCCGGAGTAAGGCGGCCCTTGCAGCAACTGCTGCCGCATTGGAAGCTGAAACAAAACAGATAGTTCTGGATAATATATTAACCCAGATAAGCCAGAATACAGTTGATATAGCATCAAAACAGGCAACTATTTACAATACATCAATACAGATTGTCCAGGCACTTCAGATAAACTTTTAATATTATGGATATTTTATCTCTTTTGAAAATAAATTTTAACAGCTCAAGACATATTTGAGTATATGGAGGAAAATGCCCTGTTAATTGAATAAAAATTTTCTTTTATCTCCAAGGGAATAGACGCAAAAACATTTGTTGATAATTGTGGAGGTATAGGTCTTGATACTATAGGGCTGACGCTAAAAATATGAATGTTATACGACCACTACAGATAAGTTTTAACAGCCAGGTTCTGGAACAAAACAGAAAATTTTATTTCATTGTTTCGGCTACCCTTGGAGTTAATCTTCAAACGGGAGAGGAGTTGCTTGACTTAAATTATCTTAAGGACGTGTTTGAGTGCATGGGAGAAAACCCCATGCCGGATATGGGAATGCCAAAACCCTTTGGGGAATTTCTTGTTTCCGGAAATTATTTTGCTCCTGATAACAAGGAGGTTACAGGAGGTGAGGTAAAGGTAATCCTTGGTAATCAAGAGAAAAATTTGTTTGTTTTTGGTCCAAGATCTTGGAAACAGGGCCTGCCGGGAAAGCCTGACAAGATAACAACCATGCCCCTGGATTATACAAATGCCTTTGGAGGACAGGATTTTGAAAGAAATCCCGAGGGGATTGGATTCAATGATGGTCTGCTGCCCTGTATTGAAACTCCCGATCATCTGGTTGGATCCAAAAAAGATTATCCAGACCCCGCCGGTTTTTCTTCCCTTTATCCCACACTTCCCCAACGGACGCAATTCCAGGGAACCTATGATGAAGATTATATAAAAAAATATTTTCCGGGATATCCCGGGGATCATGACTGGAAATTTTTTTTGTGTGCCCCTCCGGATCAGTGGATAGATGATTTTTACAGGGGGAATGAACAATTTTTATTGTATAATATGCATCCGCAAATCCCTGTGATAAGCGGGAATCTGCCGGGATTTGCGACCAGGTGTTTTATTAATCAGCAAGAAGAGGGTCGGGATATTTTCAGGGAACTTTCCTTGAATCTTGATACCATCTGGTTTTTTCCTGAAAAAGTGCTTGGGCTTATGATTTTCCGAGGTGTCATGGAAGTGGCCGATGATGAGGCCCAATTCATTATTGATGTGTTGTGTGCCTACGAAGACAAATCACAACCGTCCAGATCTCTTGGGTATTATAAAAAAGCCTTTGAAAAAAGGAAAAATTCCGATGATGATATGTTGAAAAATTTAAACACTCCTGATCTGATTCCCGGGGGGCATAAATCTGCCATGGTCCTTTTGATAGATGCGGCACTTTCCATAGATAATGAAAGTGCCCTGGTAAAGAATATAGAAGTAAAGGCTGAATCCATGCAGAAGATAGCGGATGAAAAAATTGAGGAGGCCATCCAGCAGACAGAAGAGATCACGAAAAATATTGATATTCCAGATGAAGCAAAAGCCCACCTGCCAGGTGAAAAGGGACAAATTGATATCCGGGAGTTGATGAGTCAAAAATCAGAGGCCGGGTTGGATCCAGATCTGGAAAAATTGAATAACAAGCTTGAGTCCATAATGCCGGGTATTACTGCAGGTGATCCTAAAAAATTGGATTTTGAAAATTTTTCCTTTGATAGTTTCGATGAGATAATGGCTGCCGTGGGTGAATTTTCAGGGAAAAAAGAGCAAACTGCAAAGGGTCTTGCAAAAAAAGAGTTGGAAAAGGCAAAAGAACAAACAGGAAAACAGCTTGAAAATATTGATCGGCAGATGGAACAGATCAAAAATAGTGCAGATGCCGACAGCGCAGAAGAACTTAAATCTTTGGAAATTACAAAAGCCAGAATTAACGAGAGTCTTGGCATAATGGATGATATTGATCTGGATGGGGTATCAAAAGGCCCATTGCCACGTATTCCTGTGGAAGAGATCAAGGCCCAGGCAGAACAGATTGATCCCCGTATGGTAGAAGCAATTCAGCATATTCAATCGATCAAGGCCATGGGGATTGAAGATGAAAATACAAAAAATTTGGAAGAACAGGTTCAAAAGGCCGTTGAAACCGCTAAGGTTCAGATTGAAGAAGGGCTCAAAAATGCACAGACCGATTTTAAAAAGGGGTATATCATGGGGGCTCATTTTATGGAGGAAGGACTTTCGCCCCATAAGGGTTCGCTGGAAGATGTTAAAAAACGTTTTCTTGGAGCTGTTTTGGCGGGGGAAGAGGTTGCAGGGGGGGATTGGGCCTGTATAGATCTTTCCGGGGCCAATCTGGATGGTATAGATCTTTCCGGGGCTTTTCTGGAACAGGTCAAGTTCAAGGGTGCAAGCCTCAAAAATGTAAATTTTTCCGGAGCGATCCTGGCCCGGGCAGACTTTGAAGAGGCAGATTTTACAGGAGCAAATTTTGAGGATGCAAATGTGGGGGCTGTTCACGCTCTGGGGGCAAACTTCACCCGAGCAAATTTGAAATCGGCAAAGCTTTCCAATGGGGATTTTACCCGGGCTTGTTTTGAACAAGCCGATCTTGAGGGGATAGAATCCCTCAAAATAGTGATTGATGGTGCCGATTTTACTAAGGCTCATATGCCCATGGTGATTTTTTTGGAAACAAAAATTTTGGGGGCAAAATTTATAGAAGCTGATATGGGTACATCAGCCTTCATGAAGTGCAGTATAAAAGATTGCGATTTTTCCCGGGCTGTTATGCCCAATTGTGTCTTTGTGGATACCCAATTAACAAAGTTGAGTTTTGAAAATTCGGATCTTTCAAATGCCTGCTTTGTTGTAACCGAGTCGGAAACTCTGGTAATGGAGGGGCTCAGGTTTCGGGGTGCCTGCTTGAAACAGGCAAATTTTCAGAATATAGATATGCAAAAATCGGATTTGACCCATACAAATATGGAAAATGCCTTTTGGGGCGGTGCTGATCTTTCGGGTGCGAACTTATCCCATGCCCAGGCTAAAAATGCGCAATTTAGAAAAACAAAGCTTATCCGGGCAAAATTGGATATGATAAATCTTGATCAAGGGTCCCTTGCAAAGGCAAATTTGGTGGGTGCATCGTTTGTGGGTGCTAATTTGCATGCAGTGGATTTTTTGAGATCCACCATCACCCATACCGATTTTCAAGACAGTAATCTGGATACAACATTGATTGAAAATTGGAGACCAGAATGATGAGAGCCAAGGAGATTTCACAATTGGTCAAGTCCGGGGAATTTTTCCAGGGAGAAGATTTTTCTGGTATAGATTTTCAGGGGGATGATCTTTCAGGAGGAATTTTTCAAGGAGTCTGTTTTGATAATTGTAATTTTTCATCGGCCAATCTCAGAGAAATTGTTTTTAATAATTGTTCCCTGAAAAACACTATATTTTGTCATGCAGATATTGATAATGCAAATTTGATTAAATGCAATCTTGAAAAAGCAAATTTTAATGGAGTAAAAACGCAATTTTTTAAGATTATAAAGTCTGAGATGGGCGGGGTAAATTTTTCAGATTCCACACTTACTGGGATGTGTGTTTTTTCAGATACTAACCTGGATGGTGCGGTTTTTGCGGGCTCCAATCTTGAGACGGCCGTTTTTAATTCCTGTAAAATGCAAAACGTGGATTTTTTTGGCGCAAATCTTTATAAAACTACCTTTTATCAGTGTGAGTTTGAAAATAATAGGTTCGAAAATGCCAGTATCTGCCTATCTCTTTTCCATGGTGCCACTTTTAATCAGACAGATTTTGCGCACATGGATTTAACCCAGGTGCAGTTTCATAATAGTAGTTTAAGCGGGTGTGATTTTTCAGGAAGTAAATTAAAACAAGGGGGATTCGTGCAAGCCGATCTGGAAAATTCCAAATTTGATGATGCCTATCTGGAGGTGGCAAATTTTTATGAAGCTAAGCTTTCGGGAGCCAGTTTCATCAATGCCGATATGAAAATGGCCAGTATGCAATTTGCCATACTTAACCATAGTGATTTTTCCTCGGCAAATTTATACCAGGCCCAGATGGAGGGGGTGGCCGCAGAAAATACCGTATTTAAAGGCACCGATCTGACCTATGCGGATCTTTCCCATGCACAAATAAAGAATTCGGATTTTTCCCATGCTAACCTTTTTATGGCAAATCTGCATGAAGTTGCAGATGAAAATACCCAATGGAAAAATTCTAACAGATCTTTGGCCAGGGGAACCGATATGACAAGATTAAAATCAGAACAATGGGGGCAACGATGAATCAACCAGCAGGGAAAATAATTTCAATCCATTCGGAAATAGAGTCTGTTATCAGGACGGGGATGGTTGTGACAATTGCATTAGATGAGATAATAATTGACATTGCAGGAGAGCTTATCCCGGCTCGGAAAGCGTTTTCCTGTATTGTCGATCCCCAACCCGATGACATCATAATGGGTACGCAAAATGCGAATAATATATTTTATATTCTCGGCATCATGGAAAGACCCAATTCCCAGAAAATGAGTGTATCTTTTCCATCGGATACCAGGATCCAGGTTCCCAGGGGAAATCTTAGTATCAATTCCCAGAATAGCGTTACCCTGGCATCAAAACAGATAAATTGTTTTTCAAAAAAAGTCATACATAAGAGCCGTGAGGCCATTGTCGGCTATGACCACATGACGGCAAGCGGTAAAGAACTTTCTGCCAGCTTTACAAGGGTTAGTTTCATCAGTAATTTGATCACTACAATGGCCAAACAGGTGATTGATAAATTTAAAGGGTATATCAGAAGCACCGAGGATAGCGATATGGTGAAGGCCGGTCAAGTGATCAGGCAGACAGACGGGCTGTATGCCGTGGATTCAAAATATACCATGATGACTAGTAAAAAATCCACAAGGATCGATGGGGAAAAAATTCTCATGGGATAAATTTTATTTAAGGAGTCTGCGATGGTGTTTGCAAATAATTCTATGCCGACGGGTATGGATATAACTTTTCTTGATGTGTGTAAAGTGCCGGTTCCTCCGGCAATAATAGTCTTGCCGTTGCCAAATATTGCCATGAAGACTATGGCTATTCCACCGACGGCCAATATGAAATATTTAATTTTGTTCATGCAGGCCCATCATGTAGGGACAACTGTTGCGACCAGTATGGGTGATTATCTCGGCGCTTTGGGTGGTGTTGCTTCCCAGATTATAATAGGACCTGCTCGAAATATTACATGCAGTATGAAAGTTATTTCCGGGGGGATGCCCGCCACAAGATGGTTGGATATGACCATGCAAAACTTAATCAATACCACTGGACAGACTCTGTCTCCAGGGCAATTTAAGGTATTGTACCTGACTTGACTAACTCTTAAATACAGTAACTATTATGGAGAATTGACAATGGCCGAAGATAATCAAGAAGGAAAAGAACGTAATAGTTTATCCGATATCAAATACCATGTCCCCCCTGATCTTGAATATGTATATCGCGATATTTTTAATATTTACGCCGGAACCGGGGATGTTGTGATAGAGTTTGGCAATCATCATCGATCCATGCCTGAACATGCCGGCATTTCCAATCGTATTGTCGTCTCAGTGGGGAATGCTTATTTGTTGATGCAGACGCTTCAGCAGGCTTTGCAGGGGGCACAGGCAGCATTGCAGCACGGTCTTCAAAATTCAAAGGGAGAATAAAATGGCTTTTTTGATTCCCGGATATAAGATATTGGCTCTCGGGCCCTTCGCCCCTGTGCCCGATGAAAAATTCAAAGCTAATTTTGTACCGGTGGATCTTTATTCGATTGATCAGGCCATCACGCAAATTTCCCCGGTTCTTTACCTGCCTTTGCCGACAACCTTATGTCCCGATGGGGCACTGACCTTGAAGTTTGATCGGATCAAAGATTTTAAATCTGATGTGATTATGAAAAACAATTCTTTTTTAAAATCTGTTCCGGCAAAGTCAACACCAGTTCCAGATAAAAGTCATACCACGGGTGTCAATAAAAGCTTTGAAAAAAAGAGCTCTGAAATTGATGATATCCTTTCAATTGTTGCAGTGTCTGATTCTTCTTCCAAAGAGATTTTAGGAGAGGAAAAATCTGGTACAGACAGTCTGGATATCATGACCCGGGTTTTTTCAAATCCGGTATTTAAACAAACAGAATCTGCATGGAGGGGTTTGCAAACTCTGGTGAAGCAGGCCAGGATAAAGGGGGCTGAACAAATTAGTATGAGTATTTCGTCGGTGTCCCATAACAGTCTTGAATTGGTTTTAAGCCAGATAGAATTATTGCCCTATGACAAAATACCCAATCTTATTCTGGTTGACCTTGGGTTTGATAATACCCCGGCGTCCATCAAATTGCTTGGGAAAATTGCAGAGTTTGCCGATAGGATCATGGTTCCGGTCAGCATCTGTCTGAAACCGGATTTTTTCAGGATAGAGGATTGGGATAAATTGGGTAAAATCTCCTATATAAATAATCATTTGAATGATATTTCCTATGTGAAGTTTCGAAAAATAAAAAAATTGCCTGGTGCCGACTGGATCATCGCTAACTGCAATTACTTTACCTTGAGACCAGCCAATGAATATGAGGATCATCCGCTTTTGGCATCTCCTGTCTGGGCTCTGGGAACTCTTTGTGCAAAAGCGGTTCAAAAAACGGGGTGGCCTGGTGGATTTACCCAGTACATGAAATATAAGATTGATGATCTTCCCATGTACAGCAATGATCAAAGGCGTACATCCTCCACCCAGGTGCTGCTTTCCGAGGAAAGGATAATGCAGTTTATCGAGGTTGGAATAACCCCAGTTGTGGGTGCCATAAAGAAAGATTTTGTTTTTATACCTAAACAGACATCCCTGGCCTGTGGGTCCATTAAATTTCAATTGTTTTTTAATCGCATCATAGAATCTCTTATCCATGCAAAAGAAAAGAGCAGTTCAAACTCAATACCGGAAAATGAGATCAAGTCGGTTTTGATGGAGGTGTTTACCCAAACGGGCCACGCATCGCCAAAGGCTATTGATGTGATCAAAGAACCCAGTGGTGGAAACGGACAACAGGTGTTTATGATATCATTTATCCCGCCGGAATCTGTCATTGTCGTGACTGGAAAAATTGAGTTCTCTTTTGTATGGTAGGAGGTAAGATTATCGGCTGTTTAAATTTTTATTTGTAAGATTGGTAAAGGAGATTTGGCCATGGATATTGAGATAAATATTGAAGAAAATGATGATTGTTCGGTTGTTCAGATTGCAGGGAGAATAGATGCTACCACCGCAGATGATCTTGAAGATGCCCTGCTCAATCTTTTGGATCAGGGAGCTGTCAATATAATACTTGATCTTGAAAATACAGTTTATATAAGCAGTGCCGGCCTTAGAGTATTAATTTTAGTTAAAAAACAGATGTATGCTTCCGGACATTTTGCTCTTTGCAGTGCCAGCGAGAATGTTCTTCAAATTATTGAAATGTCGGGATTCAACTCGGTCATAAGTGTTTATGAAGATATTGAAACCGCTAAAGCTAATATTAATGAAGACTGATTAATATTTTTTTTTCGGGGAATTTTGTGCTTTCATTTGCCGGTCTTGTTTTTTTTCATAATTTGCTATCAGGATTTTATCCACACTTTTAAGAGTTATGTTTTCTTCGTCGGCCATTTTTTTTATTTTCAGGGCGATCTCTTTTATCTCATTATCTTCAAAAGTCAGTTTGAATTTTTCGGCCCGGTTTTTGATTGCGTTCCAGCCCGTAAGTTTGTGGGCGATCAATATGGTTCGTAACTCATCAAAATCAGCCGGATCTATAATTTCATAGGACTTGGGATTGAGGATGACTGCGTTTGTGTGAATTCCGGCTTTGTGAATGAATGCGGATTCACCGACAATGGGGTGATTGAAGGGAATATCGATGCCGACAATCCTGGCAACGGTTGTATGGAGTTTTTTGAATTGGTCCAGATTATATTTTGCTTTGATTAGATCGGCTTCAAGGCTGTACATTCTGGCAATAAATCCAGCCAGGGATGTGATCCCGTTTCTTTCGCCAATACCCAAAACCGAGGTGTCAATATGGGTTGCTCCTGCTTTCAGGGCGGCGTAACTATTGATTACAGCGCTTTGCGTATCGTTATGTCCATGAAATTCAATCTCTTTTTGACCCAGGGACTTAAGGAGGGTGACAACTTTTTCAATATCATGGGGAAGTGCAATGCCGACGGTATCGGTAATCCCCAGTCGATCCACCAGACCTGATTTCCCAATTGCCATATAGATCTTGCTCAACTTGTCCACTGGTGCCCTGAAGGTGTCTTCAAGGGAAAACCGAATTTTTATTCCAGGGGCTTGTTCCCTGGTAAACCGCAGGACATTTATGATCTCTTCCAAAATCTGGGAATCTTGTTTTCCGGCATTGGTTTTGCCATGGTGTTTGGATGAGGGGGCAAAAAAATTGATTCCGGAAACTCCTGTGTCAATTGCAAGAATGGCATCCTCTTTTGTGCATCGAATGTGGGTTATGATTTTTGATTTTAAACCCATTTTGGCGATTGTTTCACAGTCTGTTCTTGACCCCGGCGAAGCAAAGGGAGAGGTCAGTTCAATATATTCGGTCCCAAAATCGGACAATTGCCTGGCGATTTCAATTTTATCCTGGGATGAAAAATTGGTTTTATAAAATTGTTCTCCTTCCCTTAATGTGGTGTCTACAATGGCAAACTCTTTTAGAGACACGGCTTACCTCCCTTTTGTGAAATTGAAAAGGCTAATCAACTTTATTGGTCCGATAAAATACTGCCCCGGGATTTTACCTTTTCTCCCCGGTAATTAAAAATGAGATTGGTCAATTCAAAAAAACCATAGGGGATTTTCATGTTTATATTTTTAACCATTTTAAAATTGATGGCAATATCCGGGGGGCTTATTACCCCGACTTTAAATTCTCCTGGCTTTTTTTGGTGTTTCAGTATTTTTTCAGCATAGATGGATGCCAGTTGTGCATTATTTTCAAATCCTACTCCAATGGCCATCAGGGCGCCGTGTTGGTTTCCACCTTTTACCATGCTGGGAGAAGCCCCGATAACCGGAACTTTATCTGAATGTTGATTGATAATATCAAAATTGCTGAAAACCGAGGTGCTTCCCGTTACCCAGAAGATACTTTTTTGCAGGTCGGCATCGTTTGTTTTCATTTCCTCTATTGCATGTTTTAGTTTAGGGCCTAATTCAATTCTTGCTTTTTTCTGGTCTTCCACTATTATCTCGATCACCTTTATTCCAATGGTTTGAGCATATTCTTTGAGGGGAGTTACCTGGGTTACCACCGCAGATGTATTCTCTTTTGCATATAGAATACCGATATTTTTCAGATCCGGTATCAGCTCCTTGAAATAGACCATCTGTAGTTTGACCGGGATATTTATGGATGTAAAAGCAAAATTAGTTTTGCTGCCTGTATTGTAATCTGCAATATAGTTCATCATGACCGGATCCTTGGCACAGATTGTAACCACCGGTATTTTCTGGTTTTGAAAATTCTTATATACAAAATCAACCGACATTGATCCCATGGCAAAAATTAAATCCATTTGTTTTTCTTGGGCTGTTTTCAGTGCAAGTTTTCCCCGGGTCTTGTCTTTGTTGAAATTAACTATTTCAAATATCGGGTATAATTTTTTATCTGAAAAAAAGTTCAAGACCGCCTCCGTTGACGTGACATAGGCGGAAGATTTTTTGGGAATCAATATCAAAATCTTTTTATCCATTAATTTATGCTTTTCAGGATCTGGGGAGAGGATAAAGTGAAAAGGGTCCTTTTTGTCGGTAATCACTTCCCATTCCTCTGGCATATCCTTTGTGAATTGGAACCAGTCTAGACGATTTTGACCGGCCCCGCAAAATCCTTTGGATGTTATACCGAATACAAAGATCAAAAGGATCAGCATCATGCTCACCCTCCCGGAACCGGACTTAATAATAAACAAGAATCCGCAGACAAGGATAAAACCGCCGATATAGCTTAAGACTAAGGAGTTATAGTTGTTCATCATCAATAAAAACCCCACAATCAAAGGCCCCAGGATATTGCCTGCCCGTTCAAATACTCTGAATATTGAAATGGCCGGTCCCTTACCCAGAATTGCGGATGTTCTGGTTTCTGTTATATGGGTGGTGATGGGGGCTGCGATAAATCCGTGGGCAAGTCCGAGTACAAGAGAGCCCATAACCAGTAGTGGACCCGACCAGAACAGCTGGATTCCGGGCAGTCCTATGATACCGATCAAGATCAGGCCCAGGCCGCTTCCCTGGTTTCCCCTGAATAAAATCTTTTTGATATTGCCTGTTTTGTCTGCAAGTTTTGAGGAGTATACACTGGAAATTAAAACCCCGGCACTATACAAGATGAGTATAAATCCGATATCTTCTTTGGAAAAGGCCTTTCTTTCCATTATCAGGGGCAGTGCAAAGCATACCACTCCAATCATGACCATTTTGGCATTGACTCCTATTAAAAAACTGGTCTTTAAATGCTCTATATCTTTTAGTACTGATTTCATACCATCAAAAAATGAGACTTTCGGGAGAGTCTTTTCGGAAGATAAGGGGATTTTTTCTTGAATCCGGTCAATTTTCGGTATAAATTTTAATACATAGGCGCCCAGAAAAAAAGAGATGATTCCACCGGTCACAAAAACTCCGCCGATATCGAAATAAGTGACGGCCAATGCCCCGATAGCCGTCCCGGCAATTCTACCGCCGTTGTACTGGATGATAAGGATTGCTATGGATTGGGTTTTCCGATTTTCAGGGGTTATTCTCAGTATATAAGACTGGACGGCAATAAAGAGAACTCCCTGGCAGAGACCTGCAATAAGTCGTAGTAGGATGATAACATAATAGTTGGTGTAAAATGCCATTAAAATGCTGCTGATTCCGATGAATATTACAGACCAGAAGAATGCTTTTTTTTCTCCATGTTTTTGGCAATAATTGGCCGCCGGAAACAGAATCAGACCATAGGATATGAAAAAAACGGTAAACAACAAGGATGTTGCATTCCCGGAGATGCTCATATCCTGGGTAATTGTGTTAAAATATTGGGGTAAAAATGAGGCATACAGCCCTTCGACGAATACTCCGAGAAAAAACAGGGGTTTGATAAGTGCCAGGCATTGTTCCTTATCTTTGTCTGTGAACAAAGAGTCCTGGTGTCTCTTTTCTTCGGCAAAAGCAAATAAAAGATTCAAGCACAGAGCAGCCATGAAAAAGGCAGCGACAAATAGTATCAGAAAAGCTTTTGAGTCCAGCCATAAATTTTTGTAAATTATCTGTTTATCCACCCATATGGTGATTGCCAGGTGGTTTAAGTGCTTGGTGTAGCGAATATAGTCGGAAGCTTTTTTCAACCCCGTTGTATTGGTATGAATTACAACCTTGTTATTCACTTTAAGAGCAATATAACTGATCTCTTTGTTTAATTGGTTGTATTGATTGAAAAGTTTGTCAATTCCTTTGAAGCTGTTTATGTCAAGATCAAGTTTTTTGATGTAGGAAAGCTTATGGGTCAATGAATTAGCCAGATTCTGGGTTCTTTTTTGTATACCGTTGTTATAAATATTTATTAAGGCAAACAGAATGAATAAGGAAACAATGACGGTTGAAAAGATATAGGCCAGGGTAAACCAGAGTTTTTGATTTTTTATACCCTTTTTATCGATAAGATATATTTGAATCCAAAATAGTCCCATAACGATTAAAATAACAACGAATACAGGCTTAAACGCGTCTAAAATTTTTTTAGTGATGGTATTGCGAAGAATTTCAAATCTTAATTCTCCCACTTTTTCAAATTTACTTTCAAGGGGGATGCTGATCCTGTAAAAGTTTTTATTTTCATCTGTGATAAATCGATTTTGGAGATCTTGATTTTTTGCGGGTCGAAACGATTCTATTTCCGGATCGGGACCACTTGGAAAAATCTTCCGGTTATGATTATCGACTATGCTCATATTTGTAATTGAGCTATCGATATCCAGGATCATTGACGAAACAGTATCAAAACCTGTAAACTGCTTGAGTGGCACACCAGCGCCTAGGAACGAGTCCACCACTGATTTTATGGTTTCTCCGATGGCATAGACCTCTTCCATTTTTAATTTTGAATAGGTTCTATAGGCTTCCCCAATACCGATACTTGTAAAAAGAAAAAGAGAAAATCCTAATATGAATAAAGAGAGGAATGTCTTTTTAACTTTTGCCATGGGATATTTTCTTTTTTTGTTTAGGGGTTATGGGAAATAAAAAAGTTTTCTAGTCGATTATGGATGGCAGCGATAATTTCGCCCGGAGAGTGCTGGGAAGAATCTATGGAAAAAGTCCGGTCAGGAACGTTTTCCATTAAAAAACGGCGGGTAGTTTCCTGGTCATAGCTTTCCTTCTCTTTGGTCACTATACGTATTTTTTCATATAATAGCGCTTTTGATAGCCCAAGTTTGTGTACATGGTCAAATAGTGCTTTTTTTTGATCAAGGGGAACAATTTTGTTAAATTCTGCGGGAGTTAGGGGGGCGGTATCATCTTTGGTATGATCAAACGGATCTTGCCGGTTCAGTAGCCGTTTGACTCTCAAATGATCCGGTGCAATAAGCACAATAAAAAAAGCCGAAGGAATTGTCTGGACCGCATATCTTAGTTCATCTAATCCCCGTAATCCGTCAAACAGGACCGGTGTTGAAGGGCTGATGGTTTTTATCTTGAGTTGGGATAGCAGATATCCCATCCCGCCCGGGTGGAGGTTTCGGAACGCTTTGGTATATGTAAACCGTTGGAACCGGTCATGAACAGGTCCCTTGGTTCCGTTTTTTTGCTGCATCAGGGGGAGGATGATCCTGTCTGTCAAGGTTCTCCTGCCGGGTAAAGGATAAAAAGGGTATTTTTCAAGTAATTTTTTCTTTAGAGTGGTTTTCCCCACACCCGTAACTCCCACCATGATACATGGCAAAAATTGATTCAGCATCCGGTATTTTTCATTGTCTGTGGTACCGGCTCCAATGGTATCAGATAGTTTGAAAAATTGCATGATTAAACCTTAAGGTTGCGGGCCGTTGTATTTAAAGGTTAGCATGGTAATATCATCCGACTGCTCAGCCCCTTTGGTAAACTTTTTCAAATCTGAAGTGACCGATTCTATAATAAGACTGACATCCCAGGATTTATCAATTGAAATGATTTCCCATAATCGTTCCTCGGTATATTCATTATTATCCGGGTCCATGGCTTCGGTTACTCCGTCGGTATATAAAAACAAAATATCTCCAGGGCTCATGTGGAGGGATTGTTTTACATAGCTAAAGTCGGGTATTCCGCCGAGAACAAATCCGGGGTTGACCTTGAGATACTTACAGTCTTTTGTTTGATGGTTTAACAATAACGGCGGGTTGTGTCCGGCATTGGAAAAATCCACCTGTCCCGTTTTAAGGTCAATAATACAGATAAAACCTGTGACAAACATGCATTCATCATTATCTTCGCACAGGGCATTATTCGCACTGATAAAAATTTCTTCCGGTGGAATGCCGCGAAGGGCTTCATTTTTAATTAATGTCTTGGTAATGACCATAAATAAGGATGCCGGAACCCCTTTACCTGAGACATCACCAATTACAAAACACAGCTTATTTTCAGAGATTAAAAAGAAATCAAACAGGTCTCCTCCCACCTCTTTTGCCGGATCCATATTTGCAAATATGTGGAAATCCTTTCTTTTCGGGAAGGATGGGAATATTCTGGGAAGCATACTTGCCTGGATTCTTGTGGCGACCTGTAGTTCGCTTTCAATCCTTTTTTTTGCTGCGGTGGTCTCTTTCAGGTTCTGGATATAAAGTTTGAGATCATTGGTCATTTTGTTGAAAGCATTTGCCAGGGTCTCGATTTCGTCCCCGGTTTTTATTTCAAGCCTGTGGTTAAGATCTCCTTTTCCGACATGCTGGACCCCATCTATAAGATTTAAAATCGGCTTGCTGAGCTTGTCGGACATTTTAACGGCAATCAAAATGGTGATGAGCAATATAATGGAAAAAAACAGTATGGTGTATTTTTGAATCACATATATCTGCTTTGAGATACGTTGTTGTTTCTTTAGGGTGTAATCCATGATCTTGCTTTTTGTTTCGTCAGCCAGTTTTAGAGCTTTCTTTGACGAGATAACCACCGCCATACTCCAATTGGTTTCGTTGATTGGGGCAAATCCTATGAATTTTTCTCCGCTGTTGAGTCGGATCTTTGAAAAGCCACTTTGCCCGGCTACCATTTTTTTCACTATCCCTTTGAGAGATGTATTCTCGATTTGAAGCAGGTTGGTCATCCCGTAGTCTTTTTCTCTTTCTTTATGGCCTAAAGCCGGGAAGGCAATCACATTGCCTTTGTTATCCAGCAAAAATGCATACCCGATATCTTTGATCTGGGAGGATATAACGTCTAGCATCTCGTCCAGTGTAACAGTAATGCCTATTACACCCCTGAGTTTACCTTGATCGTCATGGACAGGGCCTGAACATGCGATCAGAAGTTTTGATGTGGATGCCCCCCGGAAAATTTCGGTCCAGCCGATCCCATTTCGTTTTACGGCTTCAATATACCAGGGGCGGATTCTGGGATCATAGGGCTTATTTGTCTTGCCCTTTGTATCCGGCCAGATAATATTGATTCCGGTCTGGGTCCCCAGGAAAAAGGAGTCTATGTTTTTATTGTTCACCAGATGGGGGTTAAATACGCTTCCCATGGTACGCAGGCGCAAAAATTCCTTCTTGACCGATTGTTTGTCTACTCCCGGCGCCAGTCGGTAGAGGTAGGATAGATTTCCTTTGTTTGTATCATCTGTCAAAGGTTGCTTTAAATTTGTGTTGACCCACAAGAACTTGCTTAAGTTCTTCATGATATTTACTTCAACACGGGTGGCATTAAAAAACCTGTTTCCGTTTTGAGTCTGGATGGATACCAGTCGGGTTAAATTTAATTTTGCCTGTTCTTCCAGGGTGGTCCGGCTTTTTTCTGCAGCATCTTTGCCCAGATTGATGCTTTCAACCAGGATATCTTTTCCTCCTTTGTGCATGACATAACTTGCCATGATTAGAAAAGATAAGGCGCAAAATGCCGTAATTCCCAGTGTTAGTAAAAGTATTTTGGTCTTGATTCGTAGTTTTGTCATGGGTTTATTTTTTGTTAATCCTTATTGAAAAGTATTCAATTATCCATTTGTGGGGAAAAAGGATCTTCATAGGGATCAATTATAACCCGAGACTTTCATAAAATCAAAGAAAAGAAAAAGTATCTTATTAATTTCTTATTCCATAAATTTAATCCCAGCTTTTAAAAAAAGCTATTTTATTTTGACTGGTATTATAAATACAAGGCGGTGTATTTGTGAAAAAAAGAGCTATACTTGATGATTAAAATTTGGTAAATTAATTCAATCTGATCTAAATTTTTGTCTTGCCTTGAATGTATATATAAATTCTCCTGGAATTTATAAGCCCATGGTTTTTTTTTAATGACTGCAAAGTATTGTGAAATGCAGTCATTGGTATGAGAACCTTATTGTAATAAAACTTTAATACAAGTGTCGCTTTTATAAGAAAAACATAAAGATGGTTTTATAACTTAAATTAAAAAAGGAGAATCTCAAATGAAACAAATAGTTTATGTTTTCGCGGTAATCTTTTGTGTATGTTTTGCGGTAAATACATATGCTGGCGATGTAACCAACGCCCAGGTTATTTCTCTTGTGGAAAAAACATGTAAAGACATGGAAACCGATGCCAAGGGGACTATTGCAAAGATAGCTAATGCCGAGCATCCTTATAAGGACAGTAAAACTCCGTCTTTATATGTTTTTGTATATGATACAAGTGTTAAAATAGTCGCCCACCCTAAAAAGTCATTAATAGGCAGGAGTTATAAAGGAAAACCCGATGTCAGGGGTAAAAAGTTCAGGGATGACATTGTCAATGGAGCTTTGGCCAATGGTACAGGATGGGTTGATTATTCTTATCAGAAACCGGAAACCAAAGGAATCCATAAAAAAATTACTTACTATAAATTGGTCACCGGAAGTGATGGTGTAAAATATGTTGTTTGCAGCGGAAAATATTTAGAATAAAACACAGGTATTCCAAGTGGTTGACTCTGCTTTATGATGGATTAAGCTACTTGGAAACTTAATTTACGACGAAATTAATTTTTTATTCAGGATACGGAACTTGGAGGACAGATGAGCATTAATACAAAACTTATCTCAATCGCGGTTATCGTATTGTTGGTACTTGTTCTGGTTGCTGGGCTTGGGCAATATAATGCGGCTAAAATGGCTTTGATTTTGGAATTGTACCAAGAAAAAAATGAGAATCTTACGTCTTTGTTTCAGGCATCCAAAGAATTTAATGATATACTGGATGTATATCAACAAGATACCATTGGCGCCATGTTGGGTGAATCTCCCCAGGAAACCTGGGAGTCAATTGAAAAAAAAATTAATGGTGTTCTAATTAAAATGGATAAAATCGATGCTAAAAAAAATGAAGAGAATTCAAAAAAGCAGCTTGGGTTATTGATTCCCTACCTTAAGAAGGGTTTTTTATCCATCGCAGATACAGATTCCTATGGTGCAAGCGAGATCTTTTTAGCAAAGATCAAGCCTGGAGTAAAAACCATAAAAAAGGATATTGATCAAAATGTTTTAAGCTCACAAAAACTTTTGAAAATTAATTATGATGAAGCCTTTAAGCAGTATCGGTTTAAGCGCAATCTTATATTTGCTATTGTTGCTATTATTTGCGTAACTGTGTTTGTGTTTGTGTTTGTGTATGTGATCGGCCATGGGATTTCAAAAAGGTTAAATGATGCCGTTTTGAATGCCCAGATTCTTGCCCGGGGCGATATGACGGTAAAGTTAAAGGTTGATCACATTGATGAGATAGGAAAACTTGGAAGTGCATTGAATAAAATGTCATCGGGTCTCAAGGGAATGTTTAAAAATATTAAAGTTAATGTGCAAACATTAAGTTCATCCTCTGATATGTTGATATCTACAGCAGAACAGATAAAAGATCAATCATTACAGATAAATAAAAAGTCAACTGGTGTTTTGGCTGCAGCCGAGGATATGAGCTCTAATATGTCCTCTGTGGCTGTGGCAGCTGAAGAGTCGTCAACAAAGATAAGTATGGTATCTACAGCTGCCGGAGAGATGACTTCAACAATCAATGGGATTGCTCACAATACTGAAAAAACACGGGATATAAGCAATCAAGCGGTTTCCCGTACAAAAACAGCATCTAAAAATATTGAGAATTTGAGTAAGTCCGCCCAGAAGATTGGAAAGGTTGTGGAAACCATTAATGATATTTCAGATCAAACCAACCTTTTGGCATTAAACGCCACGATTGAAGCCGCTCGTGCCGGGGAAGCCGGAAAAGGTTTTGCAGTTGTGGCCAATGAGATCAAAAGCTTAGCGCAACAAACAGCGGAAGCTACGTTGGAAATTAAAGAAAAAATCGAAAGTATTCAAGATTCTACCCGGCAAACAGTCTCTGAGGTTGAAGAGATAACCACGGCGATTACCAGTGTGAATGGTATGATAGATACCGTTGCAGTTGCGGTCGAAGAACAGTCTGTAACTACCAAGCAAATAGCTGCTAACGTTATACAGGCAGCCCAGGGAATTCAGGAGATAACCGAAAATGTTTCCCAGAGTTCTATTGCCGCCAATGAAATTGTAAAGGACATTGCAGATGTGAATCAATCGTCAAATGATATGTTAAACAATAGTTCACTGGTTAATACCAGTGCGGATGACTTGAGTCGGTTATCCGATGAGCTTAAAAAAACGGTTGATCAATTCAAAATTTGATACCCAGGTTTTTCAATCCCTTCTTTAAATTGATTTAAAATCTATACTCCTACCCTTTTCCCTGGTTTTTATATTGAAAGCAGGTGCTACATTGTGATATACTTTACCGTTGAAATATATTAACCTGAAATTATTAACAGGGAGCATCTGGTGAAAATAGTCTCCATTGCCGTCAGCAAGAAAAAAGGTACCGTAAAAAAGTGTGTTGATCAGGCCGAGCTCATCGAAAATCATGGTATTAAAGATGATGCCCATGCCGGAGATTGGCACCGACAACTAAGTTTTCTGGCCCATGAAAGTATTCAAGCTCTTAGTACAAAAGATTTTAAAATCGGTTTTGGTGATTTTGCCGAAAACGTTGCCACTATTGGTATTGACTGGAAATCCCAGAAAATTGGTCAGAGGATAACACTTGGGGACGATGTTCTGGTTGAAGTCACTCAAATCGGAAAAGAATGCCATAAGAGATGTGCCATATATTATCGAACAGGGGATTGCATTATGCCTAAAGAAGGTGTATTTGCAAAGATTCTCAACGGGGGCATAATAAAGGTCGGTGATAATATTGCATTGGTTAATTAGTCCCATGCAAATTTAAATATTCCAAAGAAGGGCAAAGTTAATGGATTACAAGATTCAATTAAAGGACGCTAAAAAAGGCTATACCTACGATCAGGACAAAGTTATGTCTCCCAGTGAGACAGTTAAACGTTTCAAAAAAAAGGTAGCGGATCTGGACCTGGACATTTTAAGCCAGACGAAAAGGATCGATAATGGTAGACTGGATATTCCGGTATTTTTTTCTGAATGCGGGGCGGATGCCCAACGGGTAACCGGCACCAAAAAGCAGATGGGTAAGGGAGGCACGCCGGAGCAATCCGAAGCTAGTGCTGTCATGGAACTGGGAGAACGATTCAGTTTTTTTTCTTTTGTAAACACCCCGGAAAATTTTATTTCTGCCACGCCTGCACAATTGGGGGAAAGGGGATTGGATTTTGCACAGATCATCAAATCTGTTCATGACGTTGAAAGTGATGCCTTTAAAGTCAAGCCTGTTTTTGATCAATTACCCCTTCAATGGACCAGGGGCTATAATCTGACCCGGCAAAAAGAGGTTTTGATTCCCTTTAACTGGTTTTACATGATTAACGAATTCAACGGGCCCAGTGCTGGCAATTGTACAGAAGAAGCTTTAAGTCAGGGGATTTGTGAATTGGTGGAACGTCATACCTCTTCCATTGTCAGCCATGAAAACCGTCAAGTCCCAGGTATTCGGCTTTCTTCTTTTACCGATCCCCTCGTAAAAGAACTTCTGGGAAAATTTAAAAAACAGGGGATACATATCCATGCGACGGATTTTTCTCTGGATACCGGTATTCCCACCATTGGAGTTCTTGCCTGGGATCCTGCCACCTTTCCTCATATGAGTGAGATAGTCTGGACAGCCGGAACATCTCCAGATCCCCAAAAGGCCATGAGCCGGGCCTTGACAGAGACCGCACAACTGGCCGGCGATTTTAATACAGGGTCCAATTATATAGCCTCTGGCCTGCCCAAATTTACAAAGATTGAGGATGCCCATTTTATTACAGATCCTGATACCATGGTGGACATGGTAGATCTGCCCAATCTTTCCTGTGACAATATTCGGGTTGAGGTGGAAAATCTGCTCCAGACTCTGGCAGATAATGACTTTGATATCATGGCAATTGATACCATGCATAAGGGGCTTGATGTCCCGGCATTTTATACCATCATGCCAGGGGCACATTTCAGGGAAAGGGCGGTTGCCGCCAGTGTAGGCATGTTCTCAGCTCGATTGATTACCGAAAGTCTGGACCCTGTCCAGGCTCTGGCCCGGTTGGAAGAGCTTGAGAATGCTTTGCCGGGGCAGTATTACACCAGTTTTTACAGGGGCCTTATGTTTAATGCCCTTTATGACCATGAAAATGCCTTGGTGGAATTTGAAACCGCCCTGCAAAGGGAGCCGGTACGCCTGAATATGCCGGATATCTACTCCCATATGGGAACCTGTCTCAAGGATCTTGGGCAATATGCCCAAGCATGTTTTTCTTGTGAAAAAGGCTTGGCCATCGATGGTCAGCGTCCGGATATGTTCAACACCATGGGGGCTTGTTGTTTCATGACAAAGGAATATGACAAAGCCATCGGTTACTTTGAAAGTGCCTTGGAAGTGGACCCATCCCTGGCGATTAATTATGCAAATATTGGATCAAGTTACAGGGAGTTGGGGGAGATCAAGCTGGCTTTAAAATATTATGAAATGAGTTTGAAAATCGATCCATCCATCACCTTTGCCAGGGAAAATATTGAAAAACTAAAATAGGTCTTAATCCAGGAGAGAAAAAATTATCCTGACCTGGATCAGGATAGTCTTTTTAAAAAGCCCGGTTTTTCCGGGCTTTTTTGTAAAGTACTATCTTGGCAAACCCCGTTTAGGTGTTTAATCAAAGGTGTTTTCAAAACAAAACCTTTGATTGACGAAGAACCTCTTATCTGTCAATATTCGTTTGATAAAAACTATTTTTACCATTTAAGGTCTGGGAATAGACAATGGGTAACAACAAGTGATTATACGACACTCAGTGATAAAGAGGTAGATCTTCATGTTTAAAAAGAAAATTCCATCCTGGCAAAAAAATATCGTATCCACAGATGATGTATTAAGCAAAATAGAGCCTGGTATGCACATCTTTATCGGCACGGGTACAGCAGAACCCAGAACTTTGGTTAATGCGCTCATGACAGCCCAGGGGCATTTTCTGGATGATCTGACTTTGATTCAATTGCTCAGTTTTGGAGATGCCATTTCATTTACTGCCCTGGAATCCAAACGTTACCGTCTTAGAACATTTTTTTCGGGCTGGGTCTCTGCCAAAGCGATTACCACCGGCCAGGTGGATATGATCCCCTCCAGGTTCTCTGCTATTCCGGCCTTGATCAAGGAAGGGCAGATTCCCATCGATGTAGCCTTTGTCCAGATCACCCCGCCCAATGGGGAAGGTTTTTGCAGTCTGGGTGTGGGGGTTGATGTGGCAAGGCGTGCCATGGCCCAGGCAGATATAGTCGTGGGAGAGGTTAATAGTGAGATTCCCTTTACCCTGGGGGATACCTTTGTGAATATAAATGATTTTCATATGCTTGTTGAAGCCAAGGTTCCTCCCTTTTATTTCCCCCGATATCCGGTGGAGCCGGTATTTGAGCGGATCGCCGAAAATATTGCTTCCGTCATTGATGATGGTTCATGTTTAGCCTTTACATTTGGACCTATTTTTGAAGCTTTGCCTAAATATTTGTCCCGGAAACGGAATCTGGGCATCCACACACCGTTTTTTACGGATGCCCTTATGGAATTGGTCAAAAGTGGGGCGGTTACCAATCGTCAAAAGGGTAGGTTCAGGGGAAGATCTTTAACGGCTTATGCCTTGGGTAGTAAGGAACTTATGCAATGGCTGGATAAAAACCCCATGGTTGAATTCCAGAGTATAGAGAAGGTGTTCAGCCCCATGGAGATCGGTAGGAGCCGCAGGTTTGTCATGCTTCTTCCCGTTCGTCGGGTGGATCTGTCAGGACGGGTGGCTCTGCATGACAGTTCCGCCAATGTTTCGGCCGGTCCAGGACAGATTGTTGATTTTCTCAACGGGGCTGAAATCTCTCCGGGGGGGTATACCATTGTGGCCTTGCCCAGCCGCAATCGGGAAGGTACCCCCAATATTCGACTCTTTCTGGATGATTCTCCGGAGCTGCTCAGTCTCCCGGAATCAGTGGATCTTGTGGTCACGGAACATGGGATTGCCCACTTGAGGGGCAGGACCTTGAGGGAACGTGCCCAGGCCCTTATAGAAATCGCCCATCCCGAAGATCGGCCGGGGCTTGTGGATGGCGGAAAAATGGAAAAACTTCTTTATCCAGACCAGATGTTTCTAGCGGACAGTGCCCATTTTTATCCCGCAGAGATTGCCACCCAACATCGATTTAAAAACGGTCTCCATGTTCATTTTCGTGCCATTAAACCATCGGATGAAGATCAGATGCGCAGGTTATTCTATAGGTTTTCTGATAAGGCTATCTATTATCGGTATTTCAGCCCTATTAAAACCATGCCCCATGCCAAAATGCAGGCCTATGTAAATGTAGACTATCGGGATGTGCTTTCCGTGGTGGGCTTGGTGGGAGAACCCGGACAACAGACCATTATTGCCGAAGCAAGGATTGCTAAATATCCTGGCAAACCCTTTGTGGATATAGCTTTTGTTGTGGATGAAGAATATCAGGATCACGGCATTGCTACTTTTTTGTACCAAATGCTTGCACGATTGGGAAAAGAAAGAGGGGCCGTTACCATGACAGCAGATATTCTGGCTTCCAACCGGACCATGCTCAAGGTGTTCGAAAAAGGTGTTTTTCCGGTAACGGCAAAACTGGAAAGCGGGGTCTATGCCCTGAGCATTGATCTGACCCGGCCCACATCCTGATTTATGGGTTCTGGGTCAGATATTTCGCCCCAGCTGACCGCATCCGGCAGCAACCGAACGACCTCGACTCCAGCGTTTGATAACCATTATCCCCTTTGCCGACAAGAGGTCGGCAAAGGCATGCATTTCCCTGTCACAGGGGCTGTCATATTCAAGACCTTCGATCCGATTGTATGCGATCAGGTTGAGTCTTACGGGCAGAGGAGTGATAAAATCGGCCAGCATGTCTGCGTGGGCCTTGGAATCATTGAGGCCTTTGATTAAAATATATTCAAATAGAAATATTCCCCGCTTTGCCAGGGGGAAATCGACCAGACTTTTTTTCAAGGCTGCCAGGGGGAACCGGGTGTTTATCGGCATGATTCGGGAGCGAATTGTGTTATTGGGCGCATTAATGGAAATAGCCAGGCGAAGACCCGGCATTTTCATTTTGGCCAATTTTTCGATCCCCGGAATCAGACCTACTGTGGACAAGGTCATATGGCGCAGGGCAATGTCAAAGCCTTGCTGCTCGTTTATGATCTGGATGGCCTTCATAAGATTATCAAAATTATCCAGGGGTTCGCCCATACCCATGAAGACTATGTTTTTAATATCTTTTCCCAGATGGTGTCTGGCATTGTAGATCTGGCCGGTAATCTCGGAAATTGTGAGGTTACGTTTAAATCCCATGCGGCCGGTTGCACAAAATTTACATCCCATTTTGCATCCTACCTGGCTGGATATGCACAGGGTATTATGCCGGGTCATGGGGATGATTACGGATTCGATTTCAAGGCCATCGGACAATCGGGTGATAAACTTGGTCAGTTCCTCCTCGTCAAATGTTTTGACCACATCTCCTGGATTTATCGCTATCTTACCTTCTAAAGCTTTAGCAAACCTGGGGGAATCCAGGAATTCCGGGCTGGTGAGAAATTTTTTATTTCCCTGTTTAAAAATATCCCGGAACAGGGCCTGGGCATGGAATCTACCTTTTCCATAATTCTGGTTAAAGATTTTGGTCAGTTGCTCCAATGTGAACTCTAAAATATCTATCATCATCTACCTTGTCTCTTATTTTTGATTTTACGCTATAAAATACCAGATCCGCCCGGATATTTCCATTAATTAATGTTCCGGGTATACTTGTTGTTATCCATTGTATTATGATATTGGGATCTGCCGAAGAACAAGGAGAGTTAATTTAGGATAAATTAATGCGGATTGTCTAAAACCTCCCGGATGGTATTGGAAAACTCCTTGAGCTTTACCGGTTTCATCAAGAAATCTTTGATGCCGAGAGCCCTGGCCTTGTCACGGTTCATGTCTTCAGAGTAGCCGGTTAATAAGATTATAGGGAGATCGGGTTGGATGGATAAAAGTTTTTGGGCCAGGATCTCTCCTGTCATTGCGGGCATACTCATATCTGTAATAACCATGTCAAAGGTTGAGGGAGAGGCGATAAATGTTTCAAGGGCCTCTTTGCCTGAAAACCGGCTTGTTACCTGATATCCCAGGACTTCTAAGATCTGTCGTTCAATTGTAATAACCTCTTTTTGATCGTCCACTAGGAGAATGTGTTCGCAGCCCTTTTGAATCCTGGTATGTTCGGTCATGTCACCCAGTTCCTGGTCTGCTTCGATCAAGGGTAAAAAAACTCTAAACCTGCTGCCCTTACCCGGTTTACTTTCCACATGGATTTTTCCTCCATGACTTTGAACAATACCTTTGATCACCGCAAGCCCGAGACCGGTTCCCTTGTCCTGGGCTTTGGTCGTAAAATAGGGGTCAAATATCTTATCCATGACCTGATCATTAATCCCCACCCCGGTATCGATAACCGAGTAACATAGATAATGCCCAGGTTCCAATTCCAGATCGTTAAGAAGCGCTCCCCCGGACAGTTCTACCTCTTTGAGGCCGATGGAAAGAATACCACCTTTTTCTTCCATGGCATGGCATGCATTGGTTATTAGATTTAAGGCAACCTGATAAATCTGGGTGGCATCTCCCAGGACCAGGCGGCAATTATCATCAATGTTCCGGGTAATTTTTATGGAACCCGGCAGGGAGGATGCCAAGAGATTGCAGGCTTCTTTTATAATGGATTGTATTTTTAGAGGCTTGAATTCATAAATATTCTGGAAACTGAATGTTAAAATTTGCCGGACCAGGCTCCTTGCCCGATCCCCCGCCATGATGATTGAATCTACATGGGTTTGAAGTTTAGTGTCTGTCTTCAATTCAGCCCGGAGCAATTCTGCATATCCGAAAATTCCGGATAATATATTATTAAAATCATGGGCAATACCGCCGGCGAGGGTGCCGATGGCCTCTATTTTACGAGCCTGTTGCAATTGCTTCCAGATGGCCAGTTTTTCCTTCTCATTCTTTTTTTTTGCCGAGATGTCACGAATCACGAATATGGCATATTGGGAATCCTGAATACTGATTCCCACCATGGATAACTCCACTGGAATACTTTGGCCGTCTTTTGCAAAAACTTTTAATTCAACCATCTTTAAAGGTTGATTATTTTCCCTTTGGCTGAATATGGAATATAAACTTAAGTCTTCTGAATTCAGATATTGCCCAAATGGTTCCAGGCTGAGAATATCATTTCCAATGGCCTGTTGGATATCGTAGCCAAAAAGGATATGGGCGGCTGTATTCCAATAGGAGATTTTCCCTTTGTCATCCACCATGAAAATGGCCTCATTGGCCGTATCTGTAATGGCACGATGAATTTCTTCTGTTTTTTTCAATTCTTTCTTGTACACCACCACGGCATTTTTCATATCATAAAAGGTATCCGCCGTTCGCTGTATTTGATCAAAGATAGTGTTTATCTGTGGCAAAGAGGAGTAGTCATTATTTTTAATCTGCCGGGCTGCTCGATCCAGTTCTGAGATGGGCCGGATAATTCTTCCGGCCACCATCAGTCCGCCAATGGTGGCCAGCACCGAAACCAACAGGGTTATCAACAGGGTTAGATTTCGGTTGGCATTGATTTCTCCGAAATAATCCGCTTCAGGAATATATACACCGATCATCCAGGATATGGTGGAAGCCTCCACCCGGGTAAACATGGTATGGTATTTTTTTCCCCCCGACTCAAATTCGGCAAAGATCGGCCCACGGCTATAGGCGAATTTTCTTGTTTTTGATTTTACAGCGTCACCTCCTATGGCATTGAAGGCCAGGTTGCAAAGGGGATTTTGCAATTCATTGAGTTTTGGTAGCCGTATTTTCCCACTCTTGTTGTCTCCCTGGTATATGAGTTGTTTCATATCTGGAAAGGCAATCACATTCTTATCCCGGTTTATTATGAATGCCATACCGGTTTTTCCCACCCGCAGTTTGCCGATAAACCCGGACAAAACATCCAATTCGATATCCACACCCACCACGCCGACCAGAGAACCATCTGGACTATAGATGGGACCGGCAGTGGTAATTCCTGGTTTCTGGGATGAAAAAAACACATAGGGATCTGTCCAGATAATATTTTTTTCTTTTATCGCTTTTTGGTACCAGGGACGTTTTCTGGGATCATAGGTATCCTGGGGATCATTTTTTTCATTTGTCAGGTTCATCTGTTTGTCCCGCCAGGTCAAACGAACTTGCCTACCGGCTTTATTGATATTAATGAATTTAGAGCGATAGAGGTTTTTATCCCTGTTTACATAGTAAAAATCCCCCCTGGGAGTTGCAAAGTAAATGCCTGCAAATTGGGGATAAATCTCAAGTTGATCAATAAAATATAGTTCCAGTTTTTCAACCTGTTTCTTGTTCGCATTTACAACCTGGGATGATATGAGTCGTTTGGTCAGATGGGCGGCACCCCTGGCAATTGAAAAAAAATTCTGGGTTTCTTCCAGGGTCAGGTCCAAAATATTTTGCATGATATCCTTGGTATGTCCCAACATAACTTTTTTGTTTGAAAAAAAAGAAAACGGCATGATAATCAGCTGGGTTCCCCAGACGAGAACGATACATCCAATAATCACGGCCCAGCGTATGGAAATTTTCATAGTGCCTCCTGGTCCATAATCGTTTCAATTAATTTAACTGTCCGGGATAGGAATTGTCAAGCTGGTATCGTGGAAACTATGTATTTCCGAGATTAAAATTTTTTATTTTTATAAATTTTGGTTGATAAAAAAATACAGCTCTCCTTGATTCTTTTTGCCTTAACATGTATAAAATAGACTGAATCTACTTATTTTGCTGCCTGGAAAATAGCGCCGGGATTAATATCGCCACCTTGGAAGAGAAAATCAAAAACGCCCTTATCGTATTGAAGAATATGTTAAGGATATAAAAAGTTTGAGTCGGCCATTATTATAATAAAGGAGTCTTGACTTGTACTGCCGGATAAAGTATCTTTTTTGCAATATCTTGATTTTTATGGTCTTTTTTTTATTTTTTCTTCCCATTATCCATGCAGATACCCCTGGAATACAATCAAGATACAGCTCACAATTCAGTCAGGAAGAGTATACGGGAAACGATAGGTTTTATACGGCTACAGAGCAGGCATTTATTGATACCCACCCGAAAATCAAAGTGTCCAACGAATTTGACTGGCCGCCCTTTGACTTTATTGCCGATGACAAGCCTGCCGGTTTTAGTATTGATTTAATGAATCTTCTGGCCCGTAAATCAGGACTTTCCATAAGCTATGTCAATGGATACACCTGGGATGAATTGATGAAAATGTTCTTTGACGGACGTTTGGATGTGATTCATTCCGTGGCCATTACCCCGGAACGACAAAAAAAAGCCCTCTTTTCTTCCACCTTTTATCACGGTAAGTATGTACTTGTTTTCAAATCCGATACCCAGGATATCCAAAATCTTAATGATCTGGACAAAAAGATCATTGCCCTGCCAAAGGGATGGGCTACCATTGAATTTTTTAAAACCTATTACCCCGAGGTTCATATAATCGAGGTAGAAAGTAGTGCTCAGGCCTTTGAATATGTAGACCTGGGTAAGGTGACAGCTACTGTGGAACGGGAGGGGCTTGCCCGGTATCTTATAAATGAATTGGGTTTTACCGATCTTAAATTTTCCAGGAGCTTGAAAAATGAAATTCTTCAAAAAGCATCTTCCCTGCGTTTTGCCGTGCTGAAAACCAACCCGATCTTATTTTCTATATTGAATAAGACCCTTGCCGGCGTTACCCCATCTGAAATGGAAGCGCTCAAGCAAAAATGGTTGTCTAAATCGGGATGGAAGGTCAGCCAGGAATATGTGGGATTGACCCTTGACGAACAAAATTGGTTGAAAGAAAAACACCAGATTCGTGTTTGTGTGTCGCCTGAACGACTGCCCTTTTCAGCTATTCGAGGAAATCAGATAATCGGCATGACAGCAGATTTTCTGGAAATGTTTAGTAAAAAACTGAAGGTTCCCTTCAAATTAATCCCAAGCCTGTCCTTTGCCGATGCGGTTCGCAAGGTGGAAACAGGTGCCGGCGATATCCTTCCCATGATAAGTAAAACTGGCAAAAGAAAAGAGCAGTTGGATTTTACCTCAGCTTTCATGGATTATAATGTGGTGGTTATTGCCCGGGAAGATTTCCCCTTTATTTCAGATATCTCCAGATTGGGATCAAAGAGGATTGGCATGGTGGCAGGGAGCAACCTCCTTGGGAAAGTGATTCAAAAATATCCGAAATTAAATTATATCCCCATGGAAACCATTGAACAGTGTTTGATAGATGTTTCAACTGGGCAGTTGGATGCAGTAATTTTAAGTTTGCCTGTTGCCTCCCACTATATCCAGGAAGTAGGCCTTACCAACCTTAAAGTGGTGGGGCATACCGGTATTAAGGAGGAGTTGCGCATCGGGGTGCAAAAAGGAAATAAACTGCTCTATTCCATCATGGGTAAGTTGGTTCGATCCTTAAACCGCCAGGAATTGGAAAAGATCTATCAAAAATGGATTGGAAACGAACTCAAACGCAGGCCGGACTACACCCTTTTGTGGCAAGCCATGTCCATTTTCGGAATCATTTTGATGATTGTGGTATTATGGAACAGGAATCTATCCCGTTTGAATAAGCAGATCGCCATTGCCCACGAAAAGCTAACAAAAAAAACAGATGAACTTGAATACATTTCCATTACGGATGGCCTGACTGGGATATTTAACCGCTGTTATATTGAAGGGGCCTTTGAATTGGAACTTAAACGCTCCATTCGTCATGGCCGGGATCTTTCTATTATCATCCTTGATATCGATTATTTTAAGGCTGTTAATGATACTTACGGTCACCAGGTAGGAGATGAGGTTTTAAAAAAGCTTAGCAATCTGGTAAAGAATCACATACGGGTCACAGATATATTTGGCAGATGGGGAGGAGAAGAGTTTCTCCTTGTCTGTCCCGAGATTAATATTTACAATGCCTCCGGTATGGCCCGAAGTTTATGCCGCCGTATTGAGGCAAAAGGTTTTGGCAAGGCAGGTGTCCAGACCGCCAGTTTTGGTGTCACCAGCTTTAAAAAAGGGGATAACTCCCGAATAATGATATTGAGAGCAGACGAGGCCCTTTATCTTGCCAAAGACAATGGTCGCAACCGGGTTGAAAGTATATCCTAGAATCGGCCCCAGTCAATCCAGTATTTTAACTGGTTACATAGGGTAGGGTAAATAAATAAATTTTGACTGGCCACCCCTCTTTATGTATACTAGTATGCATAGTTAATTCCACTTACAATTTGTCCCTTTTTTATTGAACTTAATTACAAATATTTTTAGTAAATTCCGGTATCCAAGGGAAAGGAGTAGGTATGAAGGATAAGGCTTCGGAAGTTTTTCTCCAGCGGGCGCGCATTATCACCATGGTCAGAAGGATTGCTTTTGTTTTTGTTATCATTGCATTATTTTACTCATTGGCGGCCATTGTCTATTCTACCCAGGTTATTTATAAGGTAAAACTCAATTATGCGATCATTCTTGAGCAATTCGGGGGAGAAAGGCAGGCTGTCACCGAGGTGGGTTGGCATTATCGACTTCCCTTTTTCACAAAGCTTGAAAAAGAAGTTCCTCTGATGAATCAAAATATGTATTTGGGAGGAACTTCAGCTCCCATAAAAATTATTTCCCAGGAAAATGTTGCTCTGTGGACCTCGGCTCTGATGACTTTTAAAATTAAAAATCTTAGGATATGGGGTATCGAAAATCTTTTTCCAGAGATCCTGCTCCAGGGCGATTTCGATGGTATTTCAAAGGATATTCTCCAGGGAGAAAAGGTTAATAAATTGATCAGTGACAGGGAAACCATTAAGGAAGAAATATTTCAGGCCTTAAAAGATAGGCCCATCAATAAAAATGGTCCTACCCTTGAAGAAAAATACGGTATTGAGGTGGTCAGTTTTGTACTTAATGAAACCAGGTTCGGGGATAAATTGGTGGAGGCCACAGAAGAAAAAAAACGTCGCCAGCTCATCGCCGAGGCTGATAATTATGCCGCAGACCAGGAGGCCGATCGTATCCGTAAACTTTATAAAGCTTATCTTGAGGGAATACGCTCCCTGCACATAGCTTTGGGTGGTTCCCAAAACCAAAGGGTAAACCCTGCTCTGTTTGAATTTCTCTCCCAGCAAAAATGGGCAACTGCCTATGAAAAAAACCAGTCTGACCAGAAAACATTTGTGCTCCATGATAGTGGTCAGCCTCCTTCTTTGACACTGCCCCCATTTGTTGAACAACAAATAACGCAAAAAGCTGTTCAGGAGATGCCCGTATCCAGTAAAACCTATAGGACAATACCCTAGTTTGTTGTCCGGGAGGTGCCAATGGCCATACGAATCACAAAAGAAAAAAAATATATCACCCTGCCCGAGAAAACCATTAAAAAAATAGAATCCATGGTGGCAACATGGACCTATGATACAAAAGCATTTGTAAGAAGCCGTCTTAATCAGTATACAGCCCCAAGTCCCCTTGTTTCCAGAGTTAAGCAATTATTGTATTTGCTTTTTTTCATGCGCAGAAAAAAAAAGCAAATGAATGTACTCAATAACCCGCAAATCCTGACGGATTGGAAAAAGCGTTTTCTTTATTCCGGCGAAACCAATCCGGGTGCTTCCTGGAACAGGATAATTGAAAAGGAATTGACAAGGCCGGAGTACCATTATTTGATTGCTGTTCTTGACAGGGAACTCACCGATTTGCACGTCCCCATGGAATTGGCCGAAACCTTTGATAAAATCTACCGGGCCCATATTAGAAAAGAACATATTGAGGACCCTGATGTGCCCAAGGCACCAATAATGCTTATTGAAGGGACATCTGGTAGTGGTAAGAGTGCTACAGTTCGGGAAGCCCTTGAAAAGGTGGTCTTTAGAAATGAGGTCATCCCGGCGGTGGACTGGAAAATCAAAAAAGAGGAAATTTTGGCAAAACACAGCCTGTTTGCTACCCTTGAGGATATCGACCCTGACTTTGCCATGAAAATTGCCAGGAAGAAAAAACTGGCTTTTTATAGGTGGTTGGCTAATATCCCCATTCTGCGACAGATATTCAAAAATCGAATCATGAATAGTCTTACCCACTTTGAAGAACGGGGCATTGAGGTGGATTCTTCTATCATTACCCCCAACGATTATCAAACCGCCCTGGCAGGGGAACCGGGTAACTATCTCAAACGTGCCATGGGTAAACCCAAGGTTACCTCCATTCGCCATATTGAAGAAGCCCATTCTGCTTTTGGAAAATCGGAAAGTAATCTGGGAGGAGGCGGGGCTGAAAAACAACAACGAACCCTCATTGATACCAGTAATATTGTCCTGGACGAAATTATTGACGGAAGAAGGGATTGTTTTCTTATTGCCACCACCGATCAGACCCATCGGTTTGACTCTGCTATTTACCGGAGGTTTGTGGAAAAAGGTTGCATTATTGATATGTCCAAGTTTTGGACGAACCAGGAAAATCTCAAGAAAATTATCCTTTTGGAAATCAAGCGTCATCAGATTCCAACCCACTATCGTCCAGGCTCTAAACGTCTGGATAAAGCCGCTGAAAAAATATATGCCATTTTTAAGGAGCGCAGTCTTAAAATCAGTCCGGCCTATGTCAGAAAGCTCATTGAATCCATCATTAATATCCGGGGGGATTTTATCACCGAATTTTTGGATAATAGTATCCTTGTTCGCAGCGCTTTCCAGCTGGTGGCCAAAAATGTCTATGGCGAGCTCTACAATAAGGTGGTGGATCGCATGGACAGGACAGTAAATTGGGAGGACTATGTTGGTGATATAAAGGATAAATTTTCGGAAATGGCCAATAATTGTTTTAATTACGGGGTTAGTGAAGAAAAAGGGGTGGTTCTCACGGGTCCTCCCGGTAGCGGTAAGACTTTTCTGGTCAGAACCTGGTTGTCTTCCAACCTGAAAGTCCATGATATTGCCACAAGTCCGTCTGCCTTGCAGGATTCTACAAGCCCGGTCCATGGGGCGGTTACCAACCTTGAAAAGGTCTATGATATCGCCAAAATGGTGGCCCCCACCGTGATTTTTTTTGATGAGGGGGATGCTCTGGCTCCTAAGAGAAGTGGAGCCGGGGGGCAACCTTCCGATGCTTTGACCAATAAATTTTTAAATATAATTGATGGAGAAATTCCCTTAAATAAGGTGTTTACAGTACTTACAACCAATAGATTGGATATTTTAGATCCTGCCCTGGTCCGTTCCAAACGTTTGAAAACCCTTGAGGTTTCCGGACATATGAGGCAAAAAGATATTTTTGATATCATTAAAAAACAATTTAATGATATCCCCCATAAAAGAGAGATCAAGGTGGAAAAAATTATTGAAACTGCCCAGGGAATCTGTAATACACCGGCTGATTTTACTTCATTTACGGAAAAGGCAATTGCCCTTTGCAGTACGGAATTTAAGGTAGTACTAAAACTTCGGGATCTGAAATTATCAACCGAGCAGGAAAAATATGAGTTTATTAAATTAAATTTTAAAACTATTCTGGGAATTTTAGATGCGGTCAAGGCTCCGCCCCTGTTAAAAGCCAATATAAAAAATGATCTAAAAAACTTTGTGCAATACTATAATCAGATTATGGAATCTGTGGGCCATATCACATCGGAAGAAAAGTATCCCATCGTGGAGGCCCATTTGCAATCGGCTCGCAGGGAAATTTCGCAAAGTCCGGTGCGCAAGGGATCCATTCAGCTCAATGAATTTCTTGAAACGGAATTGAGCAAGGAACCCCAGGTGGGATTTATTATCGGTGTGGGTGCCAATGAGGTAGCCGGAATGTTGTTGCCCATTGCCACAAGTCTCACCGGCCGGGTGAACAACTCCTCTATCATTGTTACAGGGGCCGTTTCCACCTCGGCTCCCAATGCAGCGCAGCTGGACATGGCTGTGCAGATGACCAAACAATCGGCCCAGGAAGCCCTGACCATGGTCAAAAATTATATCCAGGAATTGTCTCCTCAAATCAGTATCCCCTGGCTGTTTGGAGACCTGTTGAAAGACTATACTCTTCATCACCAGCTTTTATCTGCGTCCTATAATGTAGGTGGCCCATCGGCTGGGTATGCCCTGGCTTTAAATACCATGTCGACACTCTTGAGAATTCCCTTGTGTATCGATTTCGGTATTACCGGAGCCCCATGGACCAAGGGAGTGAGAAAAGACGAGGTAGGCGGGTCTGTGATCATAGGAGGGCATCGGAAAAAGACGGAAAAGGTATTGCTGTACTTAAGACTCATGTATATGCCTTCGCAAAATTATAAAGATCTGGAACCGGAATTTTTAATAGGGTATTGGCAGCGGGAAAAGGATATTATTGCGGTGAGGCATTTTGCAGATCTTATGCCAGAAATTTTATTTTTAGACGATGATTATAACACCTTAAGGGAAGAACTCATTGAAAAACGCATAGCTTATAAAACTGCAAAATATTATGCTACCCAGCCAACCTCATCCCTCAAAGAAGAGATCATCCAGACAAAAAAACGTATGAGGGCCCGGTCGGAAAAAGAGATTCTCCGCCGGGTAAATGCCGTCCATCAATACCTTTTGGACCCCGGCCGGGAAAAATATATTTCCCATGAGCAGATATTCCAGACCTATATGGAAGATTAGTTTCCCTGCCCGGCCGCCCATCGGCCGGGTTGTTTGCCAGGGCAATCCCAGGTAATAATGTTTACCACGTCAAAAAAAAATTATTTTCGAAAAAATCTAAGATAAGTGATGGATTATCCCATCCTCCTTTCCTCCCGTAAAGCAATGGGTTTTGAAAGGATTTCCGACCAGATAATTGCCCGTTGAAGTTGGCTGTATGGGAGTCCGACTTGATCAAAGGAGGTCTCCTGGAATGGAGTATTTGTCGGCACTGGTTTTTCAGATTTTGCAGTATAGGTGTTTAATTTCTCTTCTGGTATTTTTGAGGCAGTTGTTAAGACAGGTGGTTCAACTACCGGATTATCGACATAGTAGTTGTTTGCATCAGGGATTTTTTCCAAGGGCGCTTCCTGGCCGGTTTGCAATTGTTCACCATCTGCCAGATAGTCCCAATAATTTTCCTGGGGTTGTTTTTCCTTTTTAGTTTCCTGTTCAAGGTTCTGGACATATTCCTGGATCTGTTCACCCAATTTTTCAAACAAGGATAACTTTTTGGTCTTGCCGGGCAGGGTCGACCCGGATGGCTTTTTCTTTTGGTTGAGCCGCTTTAGAATGGACGGAAGTATAAAAAATAAAATAAGCAATAAAAATGGTATGATTGAATCAAAATCCATGGCATATCCTTAAAATTTTATCGAAGGTCCCTGTACGGGATTTTTCGGATCAGAGACCTTCTACCTAGGTTATTTTAGCTGATCCGAATCCTGGGTGGCAATTTTGTCTCTCATTTTGGTATCTGCGGAAATATTTTGCATTTTATAATAATCCATGATTCCCAGGTTACCACTTTTGAAAGCCTCAGCCATGGCAAGAGGTACCTGGGCTTCGGCTTCCACAACCTTGGCCCGCATCTCTTGAACCCTGGCTTTCATTTCCTGTTCCTGGGCAAAGGCCATGGCTCGTTTTTCCTCGGCTTTTGCTTGGGCAATTTTCTTATCTGCCTCGGCCCGGTCGGTTTCAAGTCCTGCACCAATATTTTTGCCCACGTCCACGTCGGCTATATCAATGGATAAAATTTCGTAGGCCGTTCCGGCATCCAATCCCTTGGAAAGCACGGTCTTGGAGATGGTATCTGGATTTTCAAGTACCTCCTTGTGGGTAACTGCGGATCCGATGGTGGTGACAATTCCTTCTCCCACCCTTGCAAGGATGGTCTCTTCTCCGGCCCCGCCCACAAGGCGATCAATATTGGCTCTTACCGTGACCCGGGAAAGGGCCTTGAGCTGGATACCGTCCTTTGCCATGGCAGCCACCAGTGGGGTCTCAATCACCTTGGGGTTAACCGACATCTGAACTGCCTCCAGTACATTCCTTCCTGCAAGATCTATGGCCACGGCCTGGTTAAAGCCCAGGTCTATATTGGCTTTGTCCGCTGCAATCAATGCCTGGACTACCCGGGAGACATTTCCGCCGGCAAGAAAATGGGATTCCAGGGCATCTGTGGGAATGTCAAGCCCGGCTTTGACCGCCATGATTTTGGACTCAACGATTAATTTGGGGGGGACTTTTCTGAGCCGCATGAAAATGATATTGAGCAGCCCCACTCTTGCACCCGACACCAGGGCCTGGAGCCACAGTGAAAGATAGGAAAAAATAAAATAAAACAATGCCAGGGCAATAACACCGGCAACGATCACCAGAATTTGTATGATATCCATGGATGGTTCTCCTTAAAATTTTAACTTACATGGTTTCTTGGGTTATGATTAATTATGCTTTTTCGACAATTATCTGATTGCCGGTTACCCCGGTAACAATAACGGGTGTATCGGCTTCAATATACTCACCATCCGTGACAACATCCAGGCGTTTACCCTCAATCATGGCAATTCCGGCGGGACGAAGGTTGGTAACACTTCTTCCTTGTTTGTTAATATAGTCCTTGGAGTTTAGCTTTTGGGAGACTACCCCGTCCCCGCTGGACAATTTGTTTTTCAAGGCCAGGGGAGAGGCTGCCAGAAGTTTCAGTCCCAGGATTACAAGAATGGGTATGGCCAGAATATCTATGCCGATAAATACCATTCCTGTAAAAGTGGAAATAGTTGTAAAAACAAGGAACAGGGAGTAAAAAAGCAGTCCAAGTGCCAGGACGGTCAACAATCCCAGGGACGGAATAAATATTTCCGCCATGATTACCAGCATTCCTAAAAATTGTAGGATTACTGGAAGTATATATAATTTCATTTACTCCCCTTATTATCAGTATTTGGTTTGACAATAATATGGTTTTGCTCCACCGATTCCACCCGGATGGGGGTGCCCGGAGCTATAAACTCCCCCTGGGCAATGGCATCAATTTTTTTGTTGCCGATCTTTATTTTACCCGAAGGCCTGAAGGTGGTCAGGGCCACACCGATCTCCCCTGGCCGGACATCAATGTTCCGGTCCGAATCGACATGGGAATTTTCCAAAGTGGCGGATAAATAGGGTCCTTTTACCAGGGTGGCAAGTCTTGGGAGAACAAACCTTATTATGAACAAAGATATCAGAAATGCACCCACAAAAATCCCTATTACCATACTTATATTCTGGAGCAATAATTGTTTTTCCCAGGGAAAAGAAGGGTCGGGGATGATAAAATTTTGAAAGGATAGCACCAGTCCAGCCGCCAGGACCAGAAGTCCTGAAATGCCGGCCACACCGAATCCAGGCAGGATAAAGACCTCCACTCCCAACAGCAAAAATCCGATCAAAAAAAGTAAAAATTCCATTTGGCCTGCCAGGCCCACCAGGTGTTGATTAAAAAAGACCAGTCCCAGGCATATGATGCCGATAACACCTGGGATTCCAAATCCCGGAGCCTTGATTTCCGTATAAATGGCGCCGATACCCAGGAGCATGAGAATAGGTAAAAAGGGCTGGAGCAGACGAACCATGTGTTCAGACCAGGATTGACCCAGGGGAACCAGAGTATAATTTTTATACCCCAGAAAGGTCAGAGCCTGGTCTATGTTCTCCACACTCTGCTTTGAAAAGCCTAGATCAAAAGCCTCTTTGTCATCCATGGTCAAAAGTTCTCCCTTGGCCACAATGGTTTCTTTTTTACTTATCTGTTTTTTTTGGTTTTCTGTAAGATCATCGTAGGCTTTTTTGTCCATGTACTGGGTCTTTCCAGCTATTGTTATCCGGTACACTTCTATATTTTTGGATACCATGGCTTCGGCCAGGACTTCCGGATAATTATTCTTCTTTGCCAGGGAGCGAAATTGGGCCCTCAACACGGTCTGGGTTTTTTCTCCCACCTCTTTTTGACCTTCACTTGTCTGAATAATGGGTGCACAATCACCAATCAGGGTATGATTTTTCATTATCAGAGTGCCGGAGGCAAGAGCAATCAGGGCACCGGCTGAAATGGCTTTTTTTTCTACAAAAGCAATGGATTTACCCTTTGGAATACCGGAAATGGTATCCACAATTTCAAGGGCGGCATCCACCCGTCCCCCAAAGGTGTCCATTTCAAAGACAATTATGGCATCAGGTTCATTTTTGACCTCTTCCACGGCCCGCTTGATATGAGCGGCCATACCAGGCTCAACAGTTCCTTCAACTGGAATTAAATAAATTTTTTGGTTGTTTTGGGCGGCTGCCACCCATCCGGGAAGGGCGGCTGATAGAAGTATCACCCCGAGAAAAAAAGAAATTGTTTTTAGACAAGCGTTTGGGTTCATATTTTTTTAAAGTTTTTGTATACCCTTATTTTTTCAAAATGCCATGTGAACACCTTTATTTGCTAACTTATACCTTTATTTAGTTAAATACTCAATATAAAAACGGTATTCCAATACCATTACAAAAAGACTGGACCCTGGGTTAAATCCTGGTTGCTTTTTGAATGAAAACAAGCTAACTTTTATTTTTGTATATGAACGTTGTTATTGATAATCTAATAATGAGGTTTTTATTCGGCCATGAAATTTTTGATTCCAGGCATTCAGATCACGGGCAGTTTTTTTTCATCATTCTTTGCCATTGGATTTATGATGATAATCTTGTCTTCCGGCTGTTCCATTAAGTCTGATATGATGGCCCATTTGACCAGCACCATTGTCAATAATGATGATCTATCCATGGTTGAAGCAGGGGCTCCTGCTTATCTTCTCATGGTTGACAGCCTGATCAGTGAAGACCCGGATTCCAAAGAAATGCTGGCAACGGCAGCCCAATTATACCTGGCCTATGCAGATCTGTTTGTCACAGATCTGCAACGATCCCGTAAAATGGTGAATAAGGCCGTAAATTATGCAGATAAGGCCCTGTGTATTTCCAATGATGATGCCTGCGGTTTGAAGGATAAATCCTTTGGGAAAGTTCAAGGGGTTGTCGCCTCCATGGACAGGGATGATCTGCCCTATCTTTTTGCCCTGGGCAATGCCTGGGCCGCTTGGATTATGGTTAATACAAATGATTTTAATGCCCTGGCTGATATCTCTCGAATTGAAGTCATCATGCTGAAGGTGACCCAGCTGGATGAAAGCTATAAGGACGGAGCTGCATTTTTGTATCTTGGCACAATGGCTACTTTTTTACCCCCGGCTCTGGGTGGAAAACCGGACCAGGGAAAAATTTATTTTGAAAAAGCCATTGACTTGTCCCGGGGTAAAAATCTCATGGCTAAGGTTATGTTCGCTAAATTGTATGCAAAAATGATATTTAACAGGCAGTTGCATGATGCATTGCTTACCGAGGTGATAGATACTGATCCTGTTGTGCCCGGTTATACACTGATAAATATTTATGCACAAAAACAGGCCCGACAATTGTTGGATGATGCGGATGATTATTTTTAACTTCCCATTATCCATTGAATCCACGATGCACGGGAGAGCTTAATGTCATTTATAAAACAAGTTTATCTCATCTCTTTATTTTTATTCATGGGTTGTGTGCCTGGATATGCAATTACCTTTAAAATCGCTACTTTGTCACCCGAAGGTTCAATGTGGATGGAAAAAATGCGTCAAGGCGCTAAAGAGGTCGCCGTGGAGACCCAAAATCGGATAAAATTTAAATTTTATCCTGGTGGAGTCATGGGAAATGATAAGACTGTACTTCGTAAAATCCGTATTAAACAACTTCAGGGAGGTGCGGTTGTCGGCGGTAGCCTGTCAATGTTCTTCCCGGCTAACCAGATTTATGCCCAGCCCATGAAATTTACAAATCTTGCCGAGGTGGATTATGTACGCAAACACATGGATGCTTTCATTATTGATGGACTGGACAAGGCGGGCTTTGTCACATTCGGGCTCACCGGCGGGGGCTTTGCCTATATCATGTCCAAGGAACCCATTGAAACTATCCAGGACTTAAGGCAACGCAAGGTGTGGATTCCAGATAATGATAAGCTTTCCCAGGATGCAATTGCAGCCTTTGGCGTTACTCCCATTCCCCTGCCCATAGCAGATGTCAGAGCCGGTCTGCAATCGGGGCTCATTGACACTGTGGCCACCTCTCCCATGGGGGCCATTGTGCTTCAATGGCATACCCAGATCAAATTTGTCACCGATATTCCCTTGATTTACCTCCATGCGATTCTCGCCATAGACAAGAAAAAATTTTTAACTTTGACCCCCCGGGATCAGGAGATAGTTACCAGGGTCATGACCAATGCCTTCAGGCAAATTGATCTGCAAAACCGGAAAGATGACATTAAAGCCGTTGCTGCATTGAAAAACCAGGGGATTAAATTTATCTCTCCGGATAAACCCACCAGGGATGAATGGTTGAAAATAGCCGTGATTGCGTCACGAACCATGGTGGATTCGGGCATCTTGCCAAAGGATGCGGTGGATAAAATGGATCATCTTTTAATGGAGTTTCATGCCAGGAAATTGCCGGGCTCCCATGACCAATAAATCTATTTTGTTTTCCGCTATTATCTCCCTGGTTCAAAAAATTGAAGACGGTATATTGGTAGGTCTGTTGCTGATCATGATTACCATGGCTGTTCTTCAAATTTTCCTGAGAAATTTTTTTGATTCCGGCATTTTGTGGGGTGATTCCATGGTCCGGATACTGGTGCTCTGGATCGGCCTTATCGGTGCCATGGTCGCCAGCAGAACCGATAATCATATCAGTGTTGATATTCTTTCCCGATATCTGTCGGTCCGGATTAAAAAAATCACCACCCTGGTTGTCCATATATTTACAGTGGTGGTCACGGCCTTAATGGCTTGGTTCAGTCTTAAATTTGTCATAATGGAAATGGGCGATAACTTCATCGCTTTTGGCAATGTGCCGGCCTGGGTCTGTGAAACGATCATCCCCATTGCCTTTTTGGTGATCTGTATCCGGTACACCCTTTTTTCAATCAATCTTCTTGTTTCGCTTATTTTCAAGAAATCATGATTTATCTGTTTATCGGCATACTTATTCTGATTGCTCTTTTGGGGGCTCCTCTGTTTGTCATTATCATTGCAGCGGCCATGGCCGGGTTCCATATGTCACAAATTGATCTATCCATCATAGCCATTGATTTGTATAGAATTGTCGATACTCCCATTCTCCTGGCTCTTCCCTTGTTTACTTTTACAGGCTACCTGCTGGGGGAAAGCAATGCCTCCCGGCGCCTGGTCTGTCTGACCCAGGCCTTCATGGGGTGGATGCCGGGGGGGCTTGCCATCGTGGCATTTGTGGTATCAGCTCTTTTTACAGCCTTTACCGGAGCCTCCGGGGTCACCATCGTGGCCATGGGCGCCCTGTTGTATCCTGCTTTAAAACATGCCGGATACCAGGATGATTTCAGTTTGGGGCTTGTAACAACTTCTGGAAGCTTAGGTTTACTGTTGCCCCCATCTCTTCCTTTAATTTTATACGGTATTATTGCCCAGCAGATGGGTGGCGGTGTTCAAATTTCCATTGAGGATTTGTTTATTGCCGGTATTTTCCCGGCTATTCTAATGATTTTTATGCTCTCTTTGTGGAGTATCTGGGTCAATAAAAAAAAACCTCTTCCCCTGGTAAAATTTTCCTGGAAAAATGCTTTTTTGGCCATAAAAGAAGCGGCCTGGGAAATCCCTTTACCAATTTTTGTGTTTGCAGGTATCTATTCAGGATATTTTGCCGTGTCCGAAGCCGCTGCAGTCACTGCCATGTATGTGTTGGTGGTTGAAGTATTTATTTATAAAGAAATTCAATTAGTTCAGCTCACTGATATTATTCGGGAATCCATGATCATGGTGGGGGGGATACTTTTGATTCTGGGAGTTTCTCTGGCATTAACAGATTTTTTGATCGATGCAGAAGTTCCCATGAAGCTTTTTACCATGTGTCAGGTCTTTGTAAGCAATAAATTGGTTTTTCTAATTCTTTTAAATATTTTCCTCTTGGTTCTGGGTGCCATCCTGGATATTTTTTCGGCCATCATTATCGTGGTGCCGTTGATCTTGCCCGTGGCCCTTGAATATGGAGTTAATCCTATACACCTGGGGATTATTTTTCTGGCCAATATGCAGATCGGATATTTTACACCGCCCGTGGGTATGAACCTGTTTATTGCAAGTTACAGGTTCAATAAACCCATTGTGGATATCTATCGGGCAGCCATTCCCTTTATGCTGGTTCTCTTATTAGCGGTTTTAATTATCACCTATTGGCCGGCATTGAGTTTGTTTTTACTCTCCTGATCCTTTCTTTCAGGTGTTATGTGGGTGTTGTAAATTTTTCTTACTGCCTTTGCTGTATCCAGGAATAAATTGTCCGGAACGATCAGTGCTTTTTCCTGGAGGGTCAACCTGTGTATAACCCGTCTCATATCCACATATGCCTCCTGAAGAATCTGACTTTCGGCACCTGAAATAATTGCTTCAAGGCTCAGGCTTTCCATGAGACGAATATTATCGGTCCATACTGTGATATCGGAAAAATCGTGGGCGTTTTTCAAAATCAGGTATTGGACCAGAAATTCGATATCCACAATTGCTCCCATATCCTGCTTGAGATCAAATTGGCCTTTTTCACGGCTCAAATGCTTTTCTCGGAGGCGCTGGCGCATCTCATTGACCTCTTTTTGCAAGGTGGCTGGATCCCGTTTTTTTTTCAGCACTTTTTCCCGGATTTTGTTAAACCGGGAAAAGAGGGCCGGATCTCCCGTAATGGGGCGGGCTCGTATGAGGGCCTGGTGTTCCCAAGTCCATGCCTGATTTTCCAGATAATCTTCAAAGGCGTCAATGTGGGAAACAATCATACCTGAACTTCCCCCGGGGCGAAGTCGCATATCAGCGCCGTAAAGCTTGCCGGCAGAGGTGTGTATGGTCAGGGCATTGATGATCCTTTGGCCCAGATTTGAATAAAACCGGATATTGTCAATTGTTCTGCACCCTTTTCCACCGCTTGTCATGCCGGGTTCAGCCTGGTAGAGAAAGACCAGGTCCAAATCTGATTTATATCCCATTTCAAGACCCCCAACTTTTCCATAGGCAACAATGGCAAATCCATATGATTCATCAATTTTACCTTTCACTCCCGTTGGTAGCCCATACTTTTGGGTTACAATATCCCAGGAAATTTTAAGAACTTGTGTGAGTACCGTTTCGGCAATATATGTCAGATGGTCACTGACTTTCATGAGGGGATAATTTCCACTGACATCTGCGGCAGCTACCCGCAGGGTATTGATTTGGCAAAAAATACAAAGTTCTTCCAGCAGATATTCTACATCACCTGCGGCAATTTTTGCCATCCGGTCTGCCATCTCCTTTTCCAGAACATGTTTTTTGGGAGGTGCGTACAGGGTGGCAGGATGCATGAGTTCATCCAATAATACAGGATGCTGACTTAAAAAGGTGATGATCCAGGGACTCTTCCGGGCCAGGATAATGAGGGTATCGAGTGCTCCCTTGTTTTCAATGAGCAGGGAAAGATAACAGGTTCTGCGTTCAATGGTGATCACAAGATCGATCAATTTATTGAGTACCGATTGGGCTTCGTCTTTTTGTCCTGCTTTTTTGACCAGCATTGGCATGAGCCGGGCTAATTTTTTTCTGCCGTTGGGAGTAAGGCGTTGGGTATTTGGATGGCAGGCGAGGGTTTTTAAGATGGATAATACCTGATCCGGGTCCCCATATCCTGCAACCTCAACCGCATCCGATGTAAACTGGGGATCATTGATATTGGTCCACATTTCCCTGAGAAGCTGGGTTTGTGTATCTGTATTTTCTTCCTCCTGGGTTACTAATAACTGGGAAAAGTGACCATGGACCAGGTTTAAAATACGTGAAAGCTCCTGGTTAAAGGCTTCAAAAGAATCAAAGCCCATGGACAGGGCCAGAATCAGGCGCTGGTCTGCCTTGACAGGGATATCATGGGTTTGGCGATCCCGGTATTCCTGGAGTCTGTTTTCCACCAATCGCAAGAAGAGATAGGAACTCTTTAAATGCTCTTTGGTCTTTTTATTGATACATTGATGGATTTGTAACAATTTCAGCACTTTGAGAATCTGTTGCTCCTGAAGCCCTGGTTCTACTCCTCCCCGGATGAGTTGAAACAACTGGCCAAAAAATTCAATCTCCCGGATACCGCCGGCCCCAAGTTTAATATTGTTTTTAAGTTTTGCATTTTTTACCTGGAGGGTAATTCTATGCTTCATCTCCCTGAAAGAATCAAAGGAACCATAATCAAAATATCGCCGATATACGAAGGGTTTTAACGCCTTCAACAGGGCATGCCCTTCATCGATATCCCCTGCAATGGGTCTTGCTTTGATCATGGCGTACCGTTCCCATTCCCGACCCTGGGCCTGGTAATAATCTTCAAAGGCTGTTGCGCTCATGACAAGGGGGCCTCCGGCCCCGAAAGGTCGTAGTCTGGTATCCACCCGGAAAAAATTTGTCCCGCCTCCCATGGTAAACAGCTTTAAAAAATCCCGGCAAAGTTTTGTAAAAAATTCATCATTGGAAATTGGATTTTTGCCCGTGGTATAGCCTGACCTTGGATAGACAAAAATCAAATCAATATCAGATGAAAAATTGAGCTCCCAGGCTCCAAGCTTTCCCATGCCCAGGACAATGATCTGCTGGAAATTTCCATTGGCATCACTGGGGGTGCCAAGACGTTGACAAAGATTAGCATACAAAAAGTCAAAACCAAACCGCACACAGGCTTCAGCAAGGGTTGATTGGTCCCGCAGGGTCTCGTTAAGCTCAGCCCTACCCACAAGATCCCGCCATGCAATGCGGATGGATTCATATAGTTTGACAGCAAGTAGGGTTTCTTTAACAAAAGCCATATCCAGGTTTTCCCGGGACATGGCTTTTTCAAGCCTGTTAAGATAGGTATGATCGGAATAGGAAAGAAAAAGATCCCCGGTGTTCAACAATTTTTCATAGATACCAGGATTTCTGGATATGTTGTCGGCAATATATTCACTGAACAGCATTACCTGCACCAATTCCGGTGTTTGGATCAGATCTTTGGCTATTTTATACCCATTGTTTTCAAGGCTTTCATAAAATGAATTCATCCGTTTATTAAGGAGAGTTGACAGTGAAGGATCAAGATTTGGAAAAATACCGTCAATAAATTTTTGGTCCGGTGTGGGGTACATGTGTTTGCCTGATATTAAAGGTTTTTGTGAAGGGCATATGAAGTATTAAAATGGTCAATGGTAAATTTCATTATTGATTCCTTACAATGGGTTAAAACTTAAGAGTTCAACATTGCAGACCCCGGGATTTAGGTCAAGAAAAAAAATGGATACAAATGCGACTGTTTTTTTCGATGAAATCTGGCAGGGAAAATATGAAAAATGATTGGATGTGGACAATGGTCCCATTCTGGCACAGGTACAACATAACCTACCTGTGCCGGGATGGGCAGCCTGGGTTTACAAAAAGAGTTTAATTCAAAGAGAGAACCATTGTTGATTAAACTTATTCAGGAGGCCCCATGAGCAGTTGTGCTACAACAGATGCATTATCATCGCAAAAAAGTGGGGTGTTTGAAACATTTCCATTCACCATGTCAGGCGGATTATATCCGTTTGCATTGTTGCTTGGATTCATTGTTCCTTTATACTGATTATATTGATCTTTATGGATAAAGGGACTTTGTCCATTTTTAGTGCGATCACTAGTTATGAAATGGCGAAATTTTGGTTGAATATGCTCAAGGTCATTTCCCTTTGGTATGGATCTGGTAGTAAGAGTTTGGATCCTCCCCCTATGCGGGTTATAAAATGCATTAGTTACACAGGAAGGAACACAGGAGTCGTATTTATCTGTATACTTCTTATTCTTTTCTTTTCGATTATAAAACAGCCTTGCCCGTCTTTGATGATAAATTTTTAAATCCTTGTCTTCTTTTATTTTGTTTGCAGCATCAAAAAAAGCTAAAGCAAGGGGGTTTGATCCTGGTTGAGGCAATATGCTTTTATTTGTATCTACATTGTGGTTCATGCTCAGTCTGGTATAATTTGTTGCATACAAATGCCTGTTTCCAACCTTAAATCCAATAGGATTACCCTTTTTTAGGGCAGGTGCATCCTCTTGTGGGAAGAATCCACTGGCTAACAGAGGAAATGTACATTTTAACTTGCTGTTATACAGCTTGGAAAACAATTTTCTCACAAGTGTCTGACCATTAATTTTATTGAAAAAATCAAAATTAATAGTTGAGCTATCTCCATTAAGAAGAATTTTTTTTGTGTTTGACGATAAAAAATTTACAATCTCTTCATATCTTAAATCCATTGTTTCAAGGCCTATAAGCTGTAGGCCCAACATCTGTTTTTCAGGAAGGATTATGTAATAGGATTGTTTGTCAATGGCCAATCTGAATTTTTTGGCTAGGGTAATATCATAGGCTGTGTTTAAAAAAACTTTATAGAATCTGACACCGGAGATTTGCTCGTGAAACTTAAAACAATATTTATTACAAAATTTTGCTCTTTTATGGTTGTTTTTATGGGATTTGATTCTACTGATATCATTTATTACAATATACTTGACAGAATCTTTATCCATCCGCTCTATAATCTCATTATAAGAGTCGTTATTGAATTGTTGATTTTCTATCTCCCGGAAGTGGGTATCATTAAAATTGGGCATTATATGTCCTTTATAGCCATGGGTTTTTAATTGTTTTGTATAGAAAGATGTCTTGAACTTTAGTACAGGACGCGCAAAATAGCAGAATCATTGTTTTATGTCAATCACCTGTTAAATCCCCCAAATCCACCACCAGTCTGCATTTTTATCAAAGTTTGCACAAGAAAGTTTTTCTCCGGCCATGAAAATTTGATAAGTATCTGAATGCGGCTGGTATAGTTCTTTTGTTCGCACAAATATTGGAATTTGGGGCTGTAAATGGAATTGGATGATTTTTTTTTATTCTTAGGTATTTTGGGCAAATTAATAGTTTAATCTGACAGGATGGATAAACATTTATTATCTTTGAATTGTGAGGTTTGGTTGCGGCCGTTCTTTTTTGAATGATAAAGGGCGAGATCAGCATCGTGGAGCATTTGAAGGTAATCTTTGATCTTCGGGGAATATTGAATAAAACCCTGGCTGATTGTTATGTTGATATTAACTGATTTATAGGTGGTGGTGAGCTGTTCAACGGCTTTACGAATTCTTTCTGCAACAATTATTGTTGTGTCTTCTGATGTATTTAAAAGGATGACAATAAACTCTTCACCCCCAAACCGGCCAAAAAGATCTGAATCCCGGATCTGTTCTGTCACAGTTGTGGAAAGCTCTTTTAAGACGTCATCTCCTGCAAGGTGCCCGTGGACATCGTTGATAGATTTAAAATGATCGATGTCCAGCATGAGGAGGGAAAATTCAGACTTGTAGCGTTTGGCTCTTTTGAATTCCTGCATTAATTGGCTTTCGATATAACCACGATTTGAAATAGATGTCAGGGCATCATAATTTGCAATTTCGACAAGGGTCCGTGTTATGTCTTTCATCTCTTCGATTTTGTTGCTGAAGTTGACATTTTCAGTAACATCTTTAATGATAATACAGACATGGATTTTTCCATTATCCATAATGGGGAAAAAAGTGCTGTCCTGATACATGTACGTCAACTGATCTTCAATAAACCCTGTTGTGGCTTTGAATTGAAAGAGATAGGGACGTTGTGTCCAAGAGATAAAAGAATAGCTTTTGAGTAAGCGTACGCTCTGAAGTTTTAATTCAAGCCAGCTTTTGGAGAGATACGAAAAAGCATCAAAAATATTTTTTTTGTTTATTTCTTCTGCTTTTATCCCGCTGTGCTTCTCCATGAAAGGATTCCAGAGAATGATATTATTTTTTTGGTCCAGCATTACAATACCATTATCAATTTTGTCCACAATTGTCGCATAATGTGTGTCTAAAATGCCATTATTCATATAAGTCCTCTGGCATCAAATCCTGAATGGATTTTAGAATGGTTTCAGTATCTTTTTCAGACATGAAAATAATCAGGTCACATTTAAAGGATTTTTCCTTCAAAAACAGAGATATCTTGACAAAAAGGGTATACCGCCATTTCAGCTTTGTACGCATGAAAGTATTGTAAGTCATTTCACGAAGACTGATACCCTCTGCAATCATCTCGGGTTTTTTAAAGGACATACTTTGGTTGAAAAGTTGTTCAGAAATATTGTTTATGCAGGCACCAACAAGTATGTTGGAAAGTTCATTCATGAAATCCAGTTGCCCCATCGCATCCATTTTGTCCTTCAGTCCAAGAATATCTGAAATATTGTGTCTTGTTTTATCATCAAAAACAACGATGGTTATCCCATTTAGATGCGGATTTGAAAAACTTTGTTGGAAGGTAATAATATTTTCATTTTCCTCAAAGACACTGTGTTCGAAGATGGTCTCAATAACTTTTTCTGCTTTGACAAGTTTAATATCCGGCACCTTCAGCTCGATAAAGGCATTAAGCAGGTTGGCCAGTGCTTTTCCGGCATGTCCCATTGCCAGATTAAAGACTTCTTTGAGAAGGTCATATTCATCTTTGGTAAATTTGATTATATTCATATGATACCTATCTTTTTCAAAAGCTTTATCATGGGTTCATTTTCAAAAGGTTTTCCAAGATATCCGGAGGCTCCAAGCTCCATAACGGTTTTTTTTGCAAGGGGTTGTATATCTCCTGTCAGAACAATAATTTTTTGTTTAATGTCTTTTTTTTTTAGTGTTGTTAAAAACTCATAGCCGTTCATGTCGGGCATTGTCAAATCCAGAGTGATAAAATCATAGGTTTTGTTTTGACACATGTCCAAGGCATCGAATGCGTTGGAAGCTTCTTCAATTGTCAGGTTGTTTTCATTAAAAATTGTCTTTAACCCTTTTTTGATAAAGGTTCTGGAAACCCTTGAATCATCAATACATAAAATGGAAATTGTCATAAAATGTCTCTCCGTTTGTTGATGAGGTTGTAATATTTACGTTTATTCAGGCCTTACTGAGCGAGTGTGGGCAGAATTTAAAACAAAATACTTCTTCGGTTTAATGATAGATGATTTCCAAAGCATTTTAACTTGATTTTACAGGCAGCTGAATTGTTTTTAATGCTTTTAGAAGATTATCATAATCTTGGTTTGACTACAATAATTAAAAAGGTCCCCCAAATTCACCACCAGGCTGCATTTTTAGCAAAATCTTTGGATCATGTTTTTGAGATAAAATGTCGGCGAAGGACCAAGGTATAGGTCAGCAAACATAAGAGATTAACTATAATGTAAACAATAGCCAGGGGTATTTGTGTGTTAACTTTCAATAAAGTTGCCAGGGTGCCCATTAATCCTGTTATCCCCAGGAAGATTGCTGCCATGGCAGCCCCGGCCATTCCTGCTGCCTGGGGAAATAGGCTGAGGCATAATGACATGCAGGCGCTAAATAGATTAAAGACAAAAAAGAGCATGATCAGTAACGGTGCAATCAACAGCCATATATTTAATGGGAAGAAAAGCCCCAGCAATAGTAAGATTACAGCACCCAGAAGTGTAGTGCCCACGCCGAGTAAAATCATGAAATCAATGGTATAATGGGAAAGCATGAAACGATTGAGTGATGAACCAACAAACAGGGCTGTTCCCAGCAATAAAGCAAGGTGACCAAACTGTATCGGACTGAAGTGTAAAACAGTTTGAATCAGGAAGGGCCCGATGACATTGAAGATTACAAGCATGCCGTAAGTCAGGCCCATGATGGAGGCTGCGACCCAGAATAGGCCATGGGAGAAAATATTGCGGTATTGGCCAAGTGCAGCTTTAAGGGTCATGGGCTTGGGAGACGGGTGGGTTTCCGGTATGGTCATGGTGAAAACAAAGAGCAGCAAAACGTAGCCAATATAAAAAACAAAATTAGCCTGCCAATTAAAGTAGTGTTGTAAATAACCGCCTATAAAGGGTGCGATAATGGGCCCAAGGGACCAGGCTAATGTACATGATGCGGTCATTTGTTGACGTTCAGTGCCAGGCTCAAAGGCGTCGGTTATCATGGCGCGAAAGGCTGTTCCCGTCGCACCTGTGAAAAACCCCTGTAAAAAACGCAAGGTCAATAATGCCCAGATATTGGGTATGGCAATTATTAACAGGCAGACCCCGACGTAGCCGATAATGCCGGCTATCAGAGGGCGTTTACGGCCATGATTATCGGACACCACTCCGAAAAATAAAGCTCCGGCGGCATTGCCCGCCAGATAGATGGCAATGGTGAGTTGAACCATTTCTTTATTGGTGTGCAGGCTTTTTACAATCCACGGCAGGGAGGGAATATAGAGATCGATGCCCATCCCCATAAGAGGCGGCATGAGCAGGATGGTGACCAGGAAATACCAGGTATGTTTTATCTTCTTTTCAGCAGTCATGGGAAAGATCCTTGCCTTAAATGGTTTTATCCAGAACTTGTCGGATCATTCCGGCAAACTCTTCATTGTCAGTGGGTTTCATAATCAAGGCTCTGATACCCAATGATTTGGCCCTAGCAGCATCCATCTTTGTGCTGTATCCAGTACAAAGGATAATAGGGAGATCGGGCTTGATATCCAGTAATTTTAAAGCCAATTGCTCCCCGGTTAGTTCGGGCATTGTCTGGTCGGTTATAACAAGATCAAAAGCATTTGGTCGGGAACGAAATAATTGAAGTGCGTCTATACTGCTTGTTGTCGCAGTCACTTGATAACCAAGACGTTCAGCCCTCAATTTGGTCAAATTTGCAATGCTTTTGTCATCATCAACAACAAGGATGTTCTCTTTGCCCCCGGGAAGAATTTGAGCATGTTTTATCACTTCACTAATCTGCTCTTTAATTTTTGGTAAATATACATTGAATGTGGTGCATTTGCCATGTTGGCTCTCAACTGTAATCATACCGTCATGGCCTTTGATAATTCCCAGAACAACGGCTAATCCCATGCCGGAGCCCTCACCAACTTTTTTGGTTGTGAAGTATGGATCAAAGATTCGATCAAGATATTCTTGCTTAATGCCTATACCACTGTCTTTGATGGAAATTTGTATATAGGAACCAATTTTCAGGGTTGGATTTTTTACCAGGTCATCTGTTTTTATTTTAACCTTTTTCAGATCAATTTGTAAAACTCCTCCTTTTTCGTCCATGGCCTGGGCAGAATTTGTACAAATATTCACAACTACCTGGTGGATTTGGGTTGGATCCCCAAGAATATTGCCGCAGGCGGGGTCAAGCTTCTGCCGGATTTTTATGGTGGTTGGGATCGAAGCTCGAAGAAGTGTTAATGCTTCTGTAATTATCGGATAAATTTTTATTGGAACCCGTTCATGGAGCTCTTTTCTGCTGAAAGCAAGAATTTGTTGCACAAGATTCCTGGCCCGGTTACCGGCCCTCAATATCTCTTCAATTTGAGGTTTTGCAGGGCTGTCATCCGGGGTCTCATCTCTGGCCATATCAGCGTAACCGAGGATAGCAGCCAGGATATTATTGAAATCATGGGCTATTCCACCGGCCAATGTGCCGATGGCTTCCATCTTGTGGGATTGCTGAAGTTGGTCCGCCAGTTTCTCTTTTTCTTTTTCAAATTGTCGTTTTTCGGTGATATCTTCACCCGACCATAATATCCCTGTAATATTACCTTCACTACCCTTTAACAAGGTGTTATGGAAGCTTATGAACCGTTCTTCTCCCGACCAGGTTAAAATGGGGTTGTCATAGTACTCGGCTGCATCCACTTTGCCCTGCATTAATTGGAGAAAAGCTTTTTTTTGTTCATTTATCATTTCTGGGGGAAGAAAATGATCGAACCAGTTGAGGCCCAGGGCTTTTTTTTCTGAAATATTAAGAATTTCACAACCCTTCTGGTTAATCAGAATAATCTCACCTGCGCGATTGAGGGCGGCAAAAATGACACCTGCAATATTAAGATATGTTTGTGCCAGATCCCGGCTTTCTCTCAATTGCCTGGTTCGTTCCTCCACTTTAGTTTCAAGAATATCGTAGGCTTTTTTTTGTTCTGTTATGTCATGCATCGATATAACTGCTCCGCAAACAGTTCCCTGGATATCCAACAAGGGTTGTCCAGAAGCCTGTACTATATGTTTTTTGCCTTTCTTGGGTCTGATCACCATTTCCAGCTTTTTGATATTGTTACCTCGAAAGGCTGAATACAGAGGGATTTCTTCTTTTTTCATACGTGTTTTTCCATCAGCAAGAAACAGATCATAATGTTTGGCCCATTGGTCGGCGGTCAGGGGTTTTTCCGGCAGTCCATGAAATTCTCGCGTGGCCCGGTTAAATAAATTTAAGATTCCATTTTTATCACAGGCAACTATACCATCTTCAATATTTTCAAGTAGGGCACCGAGAAAGTCTCTTTCTTCCTGCAAATTTTTTTCCAGCTTTTTGCGCTCCTCAATTTCACATCGCAGCTCGGTGGTCCTTTCTTCAACCCGCCTTTCCAGGTTTGAATGCACATGGTATAAATCTCGTTCAGCAAGTTTGAGTTCTGTGATTTTTTTTTGAAGTTCCCGGGTCCTTGTTTTTACAATGTGATTTGAAGTTCTGTTCAGGAAAAAAAGCAGGAGAATTGTAACAAAGGCAATAATTGTAATTAAATAAATCCATTTAGGAAGTTTAAAAATCGAATGGCGAATTCCAAAGGCAGAATCATATGCCCTATAGAACAAGGAATGTTTATCGGACTTTAACTCTTTGAGGTGTTGATCTATTGCAACAATCAGATCAGCATTTTTCCCCTTGGGCATCGCATAACGTATTTCTATGGGATTAAAAATGATATGGGTTTGTTCAATATTAAATTGTTTGGCGTTGGTAAGACCAAATATTCTGTTAACAACAACGGCGTCGGCTTTTTTGTCATGGACCAGTTTAAACCCTTCCGGATGACTTCCAATGTCAATCTGCTCAATCTGGATGCCGAAGGTGTTTATCAATTTTTTGAAGGCCGGGGGATGAATTGACTTTTGCATCATCGCCACCCGTTTTCCTTCAAGATCAAGGATAGTCTCCAGGCCGCTGCCGGGCCAGGTGTAAACCGTTCCCCAGTTGCTTAATAATGTTTCCCGGGTATAGTCATATTTTAAAGCCCTTTTTTTTGAATATGCGATATAGACTTGAACATCTATTTCGCCGTTATCAAGCCTTTTGATACACTCTTCCCAGGAGCCGAATACAAATTCCAGATCCCAGTCCTCCTTTGCTGCAATATATTCCAGAATTTCAACGGAAAGCTCGGAAAATTTTTTGTTTTTATCCTGAAAAACTATGGGTGCATTGTCGTAGACGCCAACTTTGACGGGACGTGCATCTGCAGACTCACCAGAGGTGAGCAAAAGAATAAAGATGATCCCCAGGTTAAAAAAAGTGTTTGTTAAACGCTTAATTATTTCATGGTATCCCGGGGGCACTCTCCTTGGAATTTTATTTTTGGCATCCATATCAAGTCTTCCTCTTTCTGAATCAAGTCTTCCTCTTTTTGACGAAGGGATTGGAACTCTTGTAAATTACCATTTAACAATCTATCTGGCTGAAACCTATTTCGATATTCAAACGCTTTGCTTAATTTTCTTATACCTAACCATGTTTTTTCGGGAAAGGCTTATTTCTTGAATTGTATATATATATATCATATATTAGGGTGGGTTGTGAAATTCAGATTGCATTCAACCCACTAAGTTTGATATTAATGGTGATATGAAACCTGAGAAAATATATGATTTAGCCTATTCAGGCTGTCCCAATGATACCTTCATCTTCAAAGGCATTGCCAAAAAAATGATTGATACCGGCGACTTTGACTTTAACATTATTCTTGAAGATGTAGAAACCTTGAATCAGAAAGCCGCCAGAGGAGCCTATGGGATTACCAAGCTTTCCTTTGCTGCCCTGGGGAATCTTCTGGATAAATATGCCCTGTTGCGAACCGGTGCCGCCCTGGGAATGGGATGCGGCCCCCTGGTTATTTCCCGGGCAAACAGGTTCTTAGATGACAAGGGGAAAAAAGTGATAGCCGTTCCAGGTCTTGGCACCACCGCCTATCATCTATTCAGATTTTACATGGATGATCTGTTTTCCGATGTTGAGACCAAGATTGTTCCCATGCCCTTTGAAACAATCATGCCGGCCGTGATGGAAGGGAAGGTGGACTTTGGGGTGATAATCCATGAAGGGCGTTTCATATATCAAAATATGAATCTTGAGATGAAAGCAGACTTGGGTCGATGGTGGGAGGATAAGACTTCTCTTCCCATTCCCTTAGGCTGTATTGCCGTTAAGCGTTCCATGGACCCGGCCCTGGCGATGGAAATCCAGACCTTGATCGGCCGGTCAATTGAACATGCTTTTTTACATCCTGCCATGGGGGATGATTATATCCGTGGATATGCCCAGGAGATGGAGGACCATGTGATTCAACGGCATATTGGACTTTATGTCAATGAATTTTCAAAAGATATCGGCACCCAGGGAACCACTGCCGTGACCACTTTTTTTGAATATGCAGCCAGGGCCGGACTGATGCAATTATCTTCCCAGCCTCTTTTTGCATGTTAACTCCCATGATCCGGGTTGATACCATAGGTGACCCCTTTGTAAGAGAGGTTTTGGAGACCATTTTGCAATTTAATATGATCCAAAAAAAGGATGCTGTTCTGGTAGGAGTTTCCGGAGGTCCTGATTCTGTGACCCTGGTATTGGCCCTCCTTTTTCTGGTGAAAAACCTGGAGCTGGCCCTTGGTATTGCCCATTTTAACCACGGCCTTCGGGGGGAGGAATCCCAGAGAGATGAAAATTTTGTTAAAGATCTTGCCCACCGATTATGTCTGCCTTTTTTCGGTAAAAAAATGGATATCGGGAATCTGGCAAAAAAAAACCATCTATCCATAGAGGAAGCCGGCCGAAATGCCCGGTATGCTTTTTTTACAAAAATAGCAGATACCCACAAATTTACAAAAATTGCCACGGGGCACAATCGGGATGATAATGCAGAGCAGGTGCTCATAAGTCTGTTACGTGGAGCCGGTCCCAGGGGGTTGAGCGGGATTCCACCCATGCGGGAAAACCGGTTTATCCGTCCCTTGATTCAGATGCCAAAATTAAGAATTTTAAATTTTTTAAGGGAAAAGGATCAACCCTTTGTGGTGGATTCTTCCAACACGGATGAATCCTATTTACGTAATAAAATCCGCCACAATTTAATCCCCAGGCTGGAGCAGGATTTTAATCCTGAAATAAAATCCAGCCTGGATCGTCTCAGTCATATCATCCGTCAGGAAGAAGATTTTTTGACGGCCCAGGCCAGCCAGGTTTTTAATTTTTGTATGATCGAAGAAAATAAGGCCCTGGTGGTCCTGTCAATTGCCAAACTGATCAAAAGCCATCCTGCCCTTGTTAATCGTGTCTTAAGACAGGCCATTGAGCGGGTCAAAAAAGATCTTAAACGGATTACTCTGGCCCATGTCCAGGATATTCTTGTCCTTATGTCCAGGGCAGAATCTGGTAAAAGTCTCGACTTACCGGGACGAATTCGGGTATATAAGACCCAGGAACGACTTTGTATTCAAAAAGAAGCCCTGGGGTTAAGGGAACTTGGCAAGGGTAAAAAGCAGCTCCTGCGGGGTGTAACAAAGAATCTAAAGGGACAGTGCTAAATTTTTTTTCCTTGTATATTCAAATTTTATGTTTATATATAATCCAAGTTTTATTGATTCCATATTTAACGAAAAAAGAGAGGAAACACTTTGAATCAATTCTATAAAAATATTTCCCTGTGGCTGGTGATTGTCTTGATGATGGTCATGCTTTACAATATATTTAACCAGCAACAGACAGGTCCGACGGATGTCGGGTATTCAGACTTTTTGTCAATGGTTGATAACGGCCATGTCAAGAGTGTGGTGATTCAGGGACAAAATTTATATATCACAGACAGCAAAAACGCTAAATACAAAAGCTTTGCTCCGGAAGACAAGCAGCTGATCCAAACATTGAGAAATAAAGGGGTTGATATCAAGGCTAAACCCCCGGCAGAAACCTCGTGGTTTATGTCCATTGTGATCTCCTGGTTGCCCATGATTGTTCTCATTGGTGTGTGGATTTTCTTCATGCGCCAGATGCAAGGAGGTGGCGGTGGTGGCGGAAAAGCCATGTCCTTTGGTAAAAGCCGCGCCCGTCTTATAGACGATAAAGGCGAGCAGGTTACCTTTGCTAATGTGGAAGGTATTGATGAAGCAAAGGAAGAACTGGCCGAAGTGGTGGAGTTTTTAAAAACTCCGGATAAATTCACCCGTTTGGGTGGGCGAATTCCCAAGGGTGTTTTGTTAGTTGGAAACCCAGGTACCGGTAAAACCCTTCTTTCCCGGGCAGTTGCAGGCGAAGCCGGAGTCCCGTTTTTCACTATTTCCGGATCGGATTTTGTTGAAATGTTTGTGGGTGTCGGAGCTTCCCGGGTCAGGGATTTGTTTGCCCAGGGTAAAAAAAATGCCCCTTGTATCATCTTCATCGATGAAATCGATGCCGTGGGACGTCAAAGGGGTGCCGGCATGGGTGGTGGACATGACGAACGGGAACAAACCTTAAATCAGCTTCTGGTAGAAATGGATGGATTTGAATCCAATGAAGGTGTAATTCTTATGGCAGCTACCAACCGGGCCGATGTTCTGGACCCTGCTCTTCTCAGGCCGGGACGGTTTGACCGTCAGGTGGTTGTGGACATGCCGGACATTAAAGGTCGGGAAGGTATCTTGAAGGTACACATGAAAAAAACCCCCCTGGCCAATGATGTAAGCCCGACTATTCTGGCAAAGGGAACTCCGGGATTTTCCGGTGCAGACCTTGAAAACCTGGTCAATGAAGCAGCTCTTCTGGCAGCGAAGCGTGATCATGAAAAATTGACCATGCGGGATTTTGAAGATTCTAAGGACAAGGTTTATATGGGTCTTGAAAGAAAATCCAAGGTCATCAAGGAAGAAGAAAGAAAGACAACTGCCTACCATGAAGGCGGTCATGCCCTGGTAGCAAGATTTTTGCCCAATACAGATACAGTCAATAAGATTACCATCATCCCCAGGGGACGGGCCGCAGGAGTTACCTGGTTTCTGCCCGAGGAAGGGGATTTTAAGTATAAGGATCAGCTGGAGAATGAACTTGCCATCGCTTTTGGTGGACGGGTGGCTGAAGAAATTATCTTCAAGCGGATCAGCACCGGAGCCTCCAATGATATCAAGCAGGCTACAAAACTTGCCAATAGCATGGTGAGAAGCTTTGGTATGAGTGATAATCTGGCTCTGCTTTCCTATGAAGATCATGATGATAATATTTTTATTGGCAGGGAGATGACCCAGGCAAAGAGCTATTCCGAGGCAACTGCCCAGCAGATTGATTCAGAAATTTCCACGATCATTGATCGGGCCTATAAGAATGCTAAAAGGGTCCTGGAAGCGAATCTAGATATTCTCCATGCCCTTACCGACCTGCTCATTGAAAAAGAGACCGTCATGGGATCGGAGTTGGATGATCTTATTGCAAAATTAAGACCTGATTTTGATTTTTTCGGCCGGAAAAATATCAAGATCCATGTGGAGCCTTTGGTGGAGGAAACCGTTAAGCCCCAGGCGGAGCAAGTTGTTAAACCCGAGGTTGATGGTTCAGACGAAATAAAAACCATGGATGAGCTCCTCAAAAAGCCTGTTAAAGATTCCGATGAAAAAGTTGCGGATCGGGAAGATCAGGACAAGGAAAGGGAATAGGGAAAATACCCATGCTGGATCATACCCTTGAGTTTGACAGGTTTCGCCTGGAATTGGGATCTTGTGCCTGTATCATGGGCATTTTAAATGCCACTCCAGATTCTTTTTCCGACGGTGGGCAATTTAATACCCTTGAAACGGCGCTTACCCAGGGGCGAAATCTGGCAGAGGCCGGTGCCCATATTCTGGACATAGGGGGAGAATCCTCCCGTCCTTTTGCGGAACCTGTGTCCGAGCAGGAAGAACTGGACCGGGTTATACCGGTTATTGAGGGGCTTTCCAGACAAATTGATATACCCATTTCCATTGATACGGTAAAATCGGTAGTGGCAAAGGCGGCCCTGGATGCCGGGGCCGCCATTGTCAATGATATATCCGCCTTTGAAAAAGACCCTGCCATGGCAGATCTTGTGGCTGAAAAAAATGTTCCCTGTGTGCTTATGCACATGAAGGGAACTCCTTCAACCATGCAGGTTAATCCGGATTACGAGGATCTTATCCAGGAGATTACTCTTTATCTGGACGAAAGGGCCCAATTTGCCGAGGGTCGGGGGGTTGCCAGGAAAAATATTATTCTGGATCCGGGTATTGGGTTCGGTAAAACCGTTGAGCACAATCTTGTGCTGATCAATCATTTAGATAAAATTATAGACCTTGGATACCTTGTTTTGATGGGGCCGTCCCGGAAATCATTTATCCAGGCGATTTTGAGTAAAAAGGAAAATGCACCCATCGGTCCTGATAATATTAAGACGGAATATGGAACCCTGGCGGCAGTTGCTGCTTCTATCTTAAAGGGTGCTCATATTGTCAGGGTCCATGATGTTGAAAAAATTTGTTCTTTTACCCAGATTATTGATTCTATCAGGAATGCCTGATTTTAAAAAAAAATGTCCCGGTTGTTCTGTTTTCTTTCTGGCCCTATTTTTGTTTCTGGTTTTTGGATGTACCATTGAACCGGTTGAAACCGATCTTCTTTTGTTGGTTGATTTTTCCAATATACCCGAAGATATGGTGTTGACCGATCATCACACAGATAAAATTGAAATTCGCATCCAGGCAGATCCCCGCCTCATTGAACAGATCAATAAACAAACCATAACATATCCTGCAGACCTGTATACTGATCTTGAATTTGATCCGGCAGGGGATTCAGACTCCATAGAACCGGGTTCCTATATGCTGCCCGTGGACAAGACCCGGATACCCATGAATCCAGCCATTAAAATTCTGGATATCAACCCATCTTTTCTGAGTGTCCGTCTTGAAAAAAAAATTACCAGGACCTTTAAGATCACCGTGCCCTATATCGGGGCTCCGGCCCAGGGGCACCTGGCTTTGGAACCGGCCTGTGAACCGGCCTTTGTGAAATTGACAGGGGCACAATCACTGATCAACGGCATTAAACAATTAAAAACCAAACCCATTGATCTGGCCGGTGCCGGGGAAGGATTTAAAAAAAACCTTCCCCTGGACCTTGAAAATCCCCAGTTATATTCTTCCGATCATACCATGTTCACAGTGACCGTCCCCATCCAGCAGCAGATGGTGACAAAAACCATGGCCAATATTCCTATTCAGGTTTGGAATGCTACTTCAAAGGTGAATATTGAACCCTCCGGGATTACCCTGGAGATTAAAGGCCCCTTTGATACATTGAGTAATAAGGCAATTATGGATCAATTGTATGCCTTTATTGACCTCAAAGGTCTTTTGCCGGGGGTATATGCTCGACATGCCTATATAAACGTGCCGGTGGATTTGGTGGTGACAGGGGCAGACCCCCAGATTTTTATTATTAAAGTTGAATAAAGGAAAATAAGATGCTTTTGGTTATTGATGTGGGTAATACCAACACCGTTATCGGTATCTATGATAAGGATATTCTCAAGGAAGACTGGCGGATCCGCACGGTCCGGGATAATACAGCAGATGAATTTAATGTGTTGGCCAATGCCCTTTTTTCAGATAGGGGAATTGATCCTGCCGGTATAACAAAAACTATTATTTCTTCCGTGGTACCCTCTTCGGTTCGTATTTTAAATAATTTTTGTAAGCGATATCTGAAGTTGACTCCCCTATGGATCAACCCGGCATCGGTAAAGACCTTGATGCCTATTTTGTATAAGAATCCCAATGAAGTGGGAGCGGATCGTATTGTCAATGCAGTGGCTGCCTACGATAAATACAGATCTGCTCTGATCATCATCGATTTTGGTACGGCCACTACCTTTGATGCTATTTCTGAAAAAGGAGAATACCTGGGTGGTGCTATTGTTCCCGGGGTGATGATTTCATCGGAAGCCTTGTTTCAAAAAGCTTCCAGGCTTCCCCGGGTGGAAATTTTCAAGGCTCCGGAAAAGGTGATTGGTGACGACACCATTGAAAGCATTAAATCAGGAATTATTTATGGAAATGCCGCCATGGTGGATGGTATGGTGGCGCGGATGAAAGCCGAAATGAAATTAGAACCCAAAATTATTGCCACCGGTGGCTTGGCTACTCTTATTGCAGGTGTTTCCCTGGCCATTGAAACCGTTGACCAATCTCTGACTCTGGATGGATTGCGGCTTATCAGCAAGGCAATATAGTTCACCCATATTTCTTAATCTATGCATACCCCGGGGTAAAAATTTATGAACCACCCCGGGGAATATTCAAGGAGTTCATCGGAAGTCCCCAGGCATTTTCACCATCCACGGTCTGTTGTCCTGCAAACTGTGCCAGAAATTTCTCGGATTATTAAAGATACTTATTGCTTTTCAATTAAATTTCATGTTTATTAAGCACCTCATATATTGGACCGATCCCATTTGGAATTTAATCAAAGAGACAGGTAGCCATGTTGAAAAATGATCTGAAGAAAACTATCCATTTGTCCCTGCCCATAATTGTGGGACAGATCGGTCAACTTTCCATGTCCGTGGCGGACAATATAATGGTGGGCCGGGTGGGGACTGATGCCCTGGCCGCAGCAGCCATCGGTAATGTTTTGTTTACCATGGTCATGGTGATGGGGTTCGGAATTTCCATGGCCGTTACTCCCCTGACAGCCATGGCCGCCGGTGCGGGAAAGGATCGAAACTGCGGGGTGGTCCTTCGCCAGGGTTTGATTGTTAATCTTTTGACAGGGGTGCTTCTTTGCGGGGTAACCTTTGCCGGAGCAGAATCCATTCGATTCTTGGATCAACCTAAAACCATTGTGGCCCCGGCAATTTTCTATATGAAGGTGTTGGGTTTTTCCATGCTGCCCCTGATGCTTTTTCAGTCCTTCCGGCAGTTTGCCGAAGGTATAAGTTTTTTGAAACCGGCCATGATCATCACTCTGGCGGCCAACCTGGTCAATATATTTGTTAATTGGGTTTTTATCTACGGAAATTTCGGGGTTCCTGCCATGGGGGTTGCCGGAGCCGGGATTGCCACTTTTTCCTCCCGGGTTTTCATGGCTCTGGCCTTGATGTGGGTAATAATGACAGCTCCGGCCTTAAAGCGATTTGATCCTTCCCTGCGTTACAGGACAATCGATGTTGCCATGATGAAAAAACTATTAAAAATAGGCATTCCCGGTGCATTCCAATATTTTTTCGAGGTTTCCACCTTTGCCATCTCTTCCATCTTTGTGGGGTGGATGGGTACCCAGGCCCTGGCTGCCCATCAGATAGCCATGAATCTGGGTTCTATCTCTTTTATGATAGCCATGGGTATCTCATCTGCCGCCACCATCCGGGTAAGCCATGCCGTCGGCAGGGAAAATAGGCATGGGGTACGAACCTCAGGGTTCTCCGCATACATGGTTTGTGGTCTCTTCATGGCACTGGCTGGCCTTATTTTTATCCTTTTTCGCTATTTTTTCCCCACCCTTTATGTGTCGGACAGCAAGGTGATAGAGATATCGGCCAACCTGCTGGTTATTGTGGCATTTTTCCAGATATCGGATGGAGGCCAGACCGTGGGGTTGGGTGTTTTACGGGGTATTACAGATATGAAAGTTCCCACTTTCATAACTTTGATTGCCTATTGGATTATTGGTTTGCCATCGGGTTATATACTGGCATTTCATTTTGGCCTGGGTATTTATGGAGTCTGGTATGGATTATTGATTGCCCTGTCCGCTTCTGCTCTTTTACTCATGCTCAGGTTCCATGTCAAAACCAGAATCAAAGAATCCTGCCTGGTAATATGAAAATACAGCCCCATGGCCGTTTATGCCATGGGGCTGTATTTTAAAAAGGATGGGAGATCATTTTCTCGTTAAGATCCGGAAGCTGTTCTCAAAACCTTATTGCATTACATGGTTTATAATTTTTTCCCGATTTGACCTGTGAATCTCCAAAATAGGCGTGTATAAAGATATTGATTGCGGTCTTTCTTTCCTGATTTGTCGTTTTCTATTATCGTCACAAGTTCCTTTTTTCTTCTTGGAATCATTACTATATAAAAAAGAGTAGTATACTGGAAATAAAAAAGTTGGATTTTTTTGTATCATTTTAACAAGTTGAAACATGCTGATATTATCTGTCATTTCGAGTGGTTATTCTTAGCTAATACCCCCCCGGGAACGAATACTTTATACTAGTAACAATCGTTAAATCCTTTACACATAAACGAAAACTATTTATGTTGCGTTTTTACTAATTGCTAAAAAACATCTGAAACCCTGAATCTTTTTTGTTTTCAAGGAGTTAAGGTGACTTTTGGCATCAACCACAAGAGTTGAATTTGTCTTGTTTTTTAAAAATGTAATGGGGAGATTATGGGAAAAGGATACAAAAGTTTTACAGAGGAACATTTGATTCGGTTATACGGGGCAAGTGCCCATCCAGTACGAAAGGTGGCGCGGCCAAAAAAAAATGGACAAGGGGAAACTATCTGGTTTACCAAGGAGCTGGAAAGTATCCAGGAGGCCCAAGTCAAATGTATGACCGGAGAGATTTATCGGTATCTGATTGGTCCGGAACAACCTAAAATACGTCTTAAGAATGCAAATACCGTGGCCTCGGAAAATGTAAATTTCTATTCCCTGCGTGATATATTTGAAGATCCTAAAAAACGAAACTCGTTTAATAATTTTAAAAGCACTTTTTGTGAAAATATCGAAGGTTTTTTAATGATCGTTTTCTCTTCGATTTTTTTAGAAGAAAATGATTTATCAAGCAATAATTACGGGCTGATCACCGAGGGCCCGAAGGGTCACAAACGATTTGGCTCCTCTGTTAAAATTGATCATGGACAATCCTTTAATGCCCTTCGCATTCAGGAGGAAAAGCATCTGGCCGGAAAACTTGATTTTAAAAAAAATAATTTAGAAAGAGCTCAAATAAAATATTTTCCTCCCATCCATCCCACACCCCTTATGGACAGACGAACAAAAAATCAGCGGTCAACCATCAATATTATCGGCGGGGGAAAACGTAAGTATGTTATCACAGAGACCTTTCTTAATAATATTGTTACAGATTTTATTACTGGACGCATCGACAAAAACTATATAAAAAGCTTGAATTTTCAGCCAAGTGTTCTTCCCTTTTATGATGGGCGACTTTTAAGTATCATTCAAGCTCCCAACAAAAAATCTCGATGCAACACAATGGAAACAAGCAAATACTGGGCATTGTCCAAAATTATTTTCACTTCACTTGCTTCTTACCGTTTCATTGCTGATAAGGCTGTCCAAAATGATGACAAATTGCAATGTTATCAGGACAAAATCAAAAAGAAAATTGCCAAGCAGCAAAATACCCTGAGAGAACAGATGCTCAATGATCCCGACTGGCTCTTGTTTTGTAACTATCATGGGAAGCAAATTGAGCAGCGAATCATTGAGGCATGGAATTTGATCATTTTTAAAAAATACAGCAGGGGCCCTTCGGGAAGATATTGCGGGGGCATGATGATTCGACCCATTGATTATAAGGCCTTAAAGCAGGTAGTGCAGTTGGGAAGAGAGTATCGGGAATCCAAAATTACAGAACGGATAGATCCTTTTTTGAGAAAATTAAAAAATCACATTGAAACTAAAACCTGGACAACCCAACTGGGCAGGGGCAGTATAATCAAAGTTGGCAATACCCGGAAAAAAGTACCTGATAAAATAGCCAGTCTGTATAATCAACTCTGCCTTTATGAGTTATGTCCCACTATATGCCTGCGGATGCTGTCTTCCATCACCGATATTATAACCCTTCGCAGCAACAATAATAATAATTGCATATCCTGTCAAAACGTATACACCGAGTTTTATGAATCTCTCTTAAGTCGGATGAAAGGCTTGGTGCAGGACCTGACTTCACCTGCTGTCGAGCGGATTCATCCCAAATTGCTGTAAACTTGAGTAATTTTTAATGGATGGAGAGACCATGATTTTTGGCAACCGACGCTATCTTTTTTGTCGCACAAACATCCTATTTTGCTTGAACAATCAGGTTCAACGAGGTTTTTTGATGGTGGATTTGGGATTATTTATTCCCCCTTGATTTTTTTCAGGAGCCGGTATATTAAAAGTGCGGATGTATTGACTTGTTTATAGTCAATAAAAATGGTTACAATTATTTATTGTAGAATAATAGTGCCAGGATAGTAATAAAAAAAGAAGTATGAGGTTGGTAAAAGCACAATAAAATATGTAAACAATAGGATCACTTAAGAATTGTTTTTACCTGCCGTTGTAAAGAACGAAGAAACAATTTATATGGTACAGGGTAATTGAAATATTTTCTGTCCGGGGCTTACAAGAGAAACTCCAGCCCGGACCGTGATAGTTACAAGCTGCAGATCTATTAGTTTTTTTATCGCCTCATTGGATTTTATTTAATCATGATATGAGGAGAAATGCGGTGAGTAAAGAAAATGCAATCCCTGAAAATACCAATGAAATTCCATCCCTGATGTTATCGGTAATAGTATTCTTGTTGTGTGCCTTCACCATAGGCTTTTCCGTTATGAAACTTGGAATATCACCCCACGTGCCCATGCTGATTTCAGCCGCCATCTGTGGATTTGTCGGTATTATTTTCCTTAAAAAGAAGTGGAGTGACATCCAGGACGGTATTGTTCAAGGAATCAACCTGGCCCTGATACCCATCCTGATCCTCATGCTTATCGGTCTGGTTGTGGCCAGCTGGATTGCCAGCGGCACAGTACCGGCGCTTATCTATTACGGACTGGACGTCTTAAGTCCCCGTTATTTCCTGTTGGCAACGCTGGTTGTTTGTTCCGTCACGGCCCTGGCTACGGGTTCCTCCTGGACCACGGCCGGTACAGTGGGGTTGGCCCTGATGGGGGTAGGTAAAGCCCTGGGCATCCCGGCGGAAATGATTGCCGGAGCAGTAGTTTCAGGAGCATATTTCGGAGACAAGATGTCTCCCCTTTCCGACACGACCAACCTGGCACCGGCCATTGCAGGCGGCGAGCTTTTTGATCACATCAGAGCCATGCTATGGAGCACCCTGCCGGCTTTTGTCATCGCTGCTATCGCTTATACTATCATGGGTTTTCGTTTCAGTGGTGATATAGGCTCCGCCGGTAGCATTGCCTTAATTTCAACAACCATTAAAGCCCATTATTACGTTGGTTTCATGACTCTGCTGCCTCCAATCCTGGTTATCTACTCGGCAATAAAAAAATATCCGGCCATCCCTTCTTTGATCGGTGCCGTAATCCTGGCTGGCATTATAGCCGCTGTATTCCAGGATATAACCCTTAAAGGTTTTTTGGATACCATCCAGCACGGTTACATTTCCAAGACAGGATCTGCTTCGGTGGACCAATTGTTATCCAGAGGTGGCCTTGAAAGTATGATGTATACTGTTTCCCTTATTATCTGTGCCCTTTCTTTTGGTGGTATTATGGAAAAATGCGGTTTTCTGGAAAGTATCCTGATTTCCCTGGGCAAAATCCTGGAAAAGCCCGCTTCCCTGATCGGAACAACCCTTTTGTCTAGCTACCTTTGCAATATGTTCCTAGGAGACCAGTTTTTGGGAATCATCGTACCGGGCAGAACGTTTAAGCCTGCCTACGACAAGATGGGGCTGGCACCGCGTATGTTATCCAGGACTCTGGAAGATTCCGGTACCCTGACATCTCCGTTGATTCCATGGACAGCCTGTGGTGCTTACATGGTAGGCGTGCTTGGTGTGAATGCCTTTGCCTTTGTCCCCTACGCCATCGTTAACTGGTTGACTCCCATCGTCGCCTTCGTGATAACCTTGATGGGTATAGGTGTCTTCTGGAAAAAAGAGGACGGTACGATTACCAGTAAGAAAGCCGAAGCGGCAGTGGTATCGGAAGAAAATCTTATGGAGTATGGTAGGGATTCCTGATCGTCTTGTCTGATTTGGTTCCCATGCTTAGATTTCATATCAAAACCAGAACCAAAGGACCCGGTCTGGTAACTTGAAAATACAAGCCCATGGCCGATACAGCCATGGGTCAAGGGTTTAATCACTAGGAAAAATTGAATATGCCAACAACTATTAAACGAGGGCAGATCGAATTTCCTGCTGATTGGAAGCATATTGAGTCGAGGGGTAGCGGACAATTCATCACTCGCATTGTACATCAATTAGAAGATAGCGCTACCTATGTCTGGTCTTCTCGTCGGCATCGTAAAGGGTTCGGTCTGGAAGTTGTGGCATCCGGGGAAAAACTTCCGGTCAAAAACCGACCGTCACTGGTATTGTGGGAACCTGCCAAACTCAATTGGTGGATAGCCTTCTTGTTTATGGCAGGTTCCCTTTGTTTTGTTTTTGGCAGCGTGCTGATTTTAGTCGGATATACCAACCTTTTCATAACTAATACCATCTTCTTTGGTGGCTCTATTTTCTTTACCTCTGCCAGTTATTTGCAATATAACCAGTCAATCAATGCATTGACTGCCGTTGGCCCAGGGGCTCAGACCCATAAGCGCATCTGGGTTGCCTGGCAGCCGTCTCGTCTTGATTTTTGGGTTACCTTCAGCCAGTTTTTGGGAACCGTCATGTTTAATTTTAACACCTTTGATGCCTTTTTAGGTTTGGGCTGGTTGGGACAAGATCTGGTCATCTGGGTGCCGGACATGGCCGGCTCTATCCTGTTTCAAATTTCCGGTACTCTGGCTGTTTTTGAGATTTGTCATCGCTGGTGGTGCTGGCAGAGGCGTAGCATCTCCTGGGTGATTACCATGATCAACTTTGTGGGTTGTGTCGCCTTCTTTTGTTCGGCTGTTTTTGCGTTTGTCTGGCCCAGCCTGATATTTAAGAATCTGGTCGTTTTTACCACGATCTTTACCTTGATTGGTGCTATTTGTTTTTTTGTGGGGGCCTACTTGATGTGGCCGGAAATGTCTGTTGAAGCCACCGAGAATATGGGTGTAGCCTAGGAGTGTTTTGTTGAAAATATTTTTTCAGCAAGATTATTTTATCCAACTTTTTTATATGGGTCAGGCGAAAATAAAGATGAAATTTACCATTGGGAATTAATGTATTCGTGGGCTTCACTCATGCTCAAAGGCACGGAGGAAGCGCCAGTTCTGATATAAAAAAATTCTTTTCCGTTCCCTTTGATATAAATGGGCCGTTCCCCGGGTTTGACTGTGATCCTGCAGACATCATGGCCATCCATGATCTGGATATCGGTTATGATGAATTTATGGCTTTGCCGTCCCAGGTTCTGGGAAATCATACTGGATAGTTTAAGCAAGAAACCGTCACGGTTGGGTTTTCTCTGAAAAGACTTATAATCCGCCTCAATTCCCACGGGCCGGCCTTCATCGTTTATCCCGATGAACAGGGTGCCGCCCCTGGCATTCATGAAGGCTGAAAGGGTTTTGATGATTACCTCTTCTATGCGTTTGTCCGGCTTTTCGGTTTGAATATTCCACCTTAGGGAGGACTTGAATTCTACCCAGTCGTTTTCTCCCTGGTCGATGATCTTTTGCCACTCGTCCCTGTTAAAAGATTTGTTGCCGGATTTTATCCGTCTGATTCTGGATTTAAGCCGATAAATATAAAAGGCAAAGCCGATGCAGCCGCTCAAAAGGACAACAATAGCGCCTATGATCCAGTTTCGGTACCGGACAATCAGCGGTGGTGGGTTGATACTCCATTTGCTGTATAGTTCTTCGATCTCTGCCGTTGAAATTTTTTTAATCCCCTTGTTGATAATGGCCAGCAGGGGTGCATTGCCCTTGGCCACACCTGCCCGAAGTTTTTCGGTATAAAGCTTTTGCAAGATTTTGAATTTGGTCAGGGCGTCATGCTCTGCCAGCAAAAAAATGGCATTGGGAAAATCCAGGGCGTAGGCCGTAAGCTTACCTGTCAGGGCATTTTTGACAACCTCTTCGGAGCCGGCAAACGTCTTGATTTTCACATTGGGATGGTTGTTATTCAGGTAGGAAATCACATAATCGTCCTTGATTACACCCACGGGGATTTTTCTTTCGTTGAGACCCGCAATGGAGTCGATTCCCATGTTCTGGCGCACATAAAGATTGGTATGAATCTCCATCATGGGATCGGAAAAAGCCATAAAGATCTCCCGGTCCTTGGAGTGAAAAAGACCGATCATCATATCGGCCTCTCCTTTTTTTATCCGTTCCAGGCTCTGGGTCAGATGGCCGGGGATAAAGGTCAACTTCACATGGTTTTTTTTCCCCCACAAAGTCCAGAAATCGATGAGCACTCCAACGATTTCACCCTTTTGGTTTATATATGAATAAGGCCGATAATCCTTATAGCAGGCAACGGTAAGAGATTTTTCCCCGGGTGTGGCAAAGGCGACCGTGGTGTAGCCGATGAGTATGGCCAAGAGCACCAGAATTGTTTTTGAAATATTGGGGATCCGGTCTTTAATATTTGCTTTGTTCTTGTCAGGGGCCGGATTTGGCTGGAGAAAGTTCAATTTTATATTATCCCACGGAAATGGTTGCAGTCACGGCCTTCAGGCCTGGATATATCAATTTCAATTCATATGTGAATTTCAATGGGAAGTCAAGATATCCCTGGGAGGATATCATTCCCGGATAATTTTCCCTGGAGGTGATCCCGGCACAACAACATCTTAAGTTACAGGCCCATGGCCCCAACAGCCATGGGTTTGTATTCAGAAGAATGATGGATAACAGCGTTCAAGCACTAAAATCAGTCGGCAGACCTGTGCAGTCTGTGAGCATAACTGCTTAACCGTCTTTCATCAAGTGGATCTCCGTCATCATAGAAAAAATAAAAAGGAATCTCTTTGCGATGCCTTAAAAGACTTTCCTCGATGAGGCTGTTGTCACATCCCCAGCAGGAAGTCATCAACACCCCGGAAAGATCCATGGTGTCCCAGTGATGGAGGACACTTCCCACGGCATAGCTTGCAGATCCAAGGGTTTTGGGATCAATGACCCTTGAAGATCTTTTTAAAACGGCCTTCATATCCGGTATGGGCAACCATTGATGTCTTTTTTTTACCATTTTGTAAAGGGTATTCCGGATCTTATCCATCACAAAGATATATATGCTGTTTTGCCCCGGGGAATTGCCCCGGCCGAAAATCAACTCCGGATGAATTCTGGCGCAATAATCGAAAAAATCACAATTCGGCTCTGATATGATTCGGACACCTTTTTGGGAAAGGCTTTTAAAGATTCCGGCATTGGCCACATCATTGCCCTTGGTCATTAAATCCCCCGAGACAAAGACGGTTTTCCAAAGATTTTTAATCAGCCCCCGTTTTTCTATGTTCAAAAAAAGATCCGCAGCTTCTTTGACAATTTGCTTTAATTGTTTCCAGTGCCGGGTGTTGATATAGGACCCCTTGATACCTGGCCTGATCGGCAGGGAAATAAGATCAATAATTTTCTGGCTATAGTTTTGATATGCCAGTTTTGATTCTCCCGGGACGGATTCAACCGCCATATGGTAGAGGTATAATTGACGGACAATATCCAGGGCCGTAAGCCCTGAAATCATTCGGGCCGTCATGCCGGCCCCTCCTGCAATCTTGAGGGCGGACACCCTGATCTTATCGTTTTTGTCCATGCGTTCAATGGACATCTGGTCCTTGATGCCAAACATCCCCCCCCGGCACATGGGACCAGATATTTGTAACAGCCTGGTCTCCTTGTCAATGGAATTATTTGTCAGGTATTCCTTGAATGCCCCCCAGACAAATTGGTAGGAAAGGCATTCTTTTCCTGAACAATCCTTTTTGCCCAGGGCGATATTTGCCTTTGAGGTGGACGGAGCTACCACGGCATCATAGCCATAGGCGGTGTAAACCGCAGCAAAAAGTTCTCCCAGGTATTCCACACTGCTTAAAAAAACATATTTTACCTTTTTGTCCATATAGGGCCCACCATACTTGCCCTTGTCGATATAGGATCGGATATTGGAAGGCAAAGCAGATTCTGGTTTTTCTTTTTCCTCTCTGTGCTGGTGAACCGATTGAAGAAAGGATTGAATCCGTGTGATAAAGCCCGCGGTTCCGCCGTGTCCGTCACTTTCCAGGATGGTGTGGGGATAGTCCTGGAGCAGGGATTGAAAAATCTGCTCGGTAAATGATGCCGGGCCACAGCCAAATGATGAGAGCATCAGGGGATAAATAGTCCCCATTTTGCGGGCGGCTTCTGCTGCGCGCAGGTACCGGTTGGCATCTCCCCAGTAAATTTTTTCCATGGGCTGGATCTTCTTGTCAATCGTAAAACAATCCATGGGAATCGCCATGGCCCCGTTTTGCCTGAGGAGGGTGGGTATCTTTGAATTGGCTGCCATGTCATGGATAACATGGAGGGTGCCGCAAACCAGGACGGGGGGGATATTGGTTTTGACGGCATAGGCCAAAGCATTTTCCCCCATGTCTGACAGGGCTATATCATAGGCTTTCTGGTTTTTTTCGGCTTTTATCAAAGCCTTTTTTATCTGTTCTTTATTGACTCCAAAGGAGACTAACCATGGGGTTAAAGCCTTGAGTAATCTTCCATGGGACAAACCCTTCTGGAGGTGCAGCCTGGGTCGAATCACAGATATGTTCCGGTTCCGGGCCTTTAAGGACTGTTCAATGATCTCAGGCATGGCCTGTTCCGTTACACAAGCCAGTCCACCCAGGCCCTCCCTGTCGGGAAAATCCATCACCTTGGGGAAAAAAAGAATATGGGCATCCGTGTCACAGATGGCATGGGCGATTTTTACAGGGCCGCAGGAATCAAAGCTATTGCACAGCTGTTCCCCCTTTGCCAGGGATTTAGCATCTGCAGTAAGGAGTTTGACAGAAAATCCAACTTCTTTCATCAAAGTGGCCATCCAGGGGATATGACTGGCAAGGGCGCAGGTTACAGGGATACCTACCAGGGGTTTTCCAGGATCTATGGATTCAAATGAATGAAGGTATTCTCTTCTTTCCCTGAAAGGATCAGGCGCATCCATGGGCAGTTTATTGGTACCTGTGCCGGTCAGTTCATATTTGGGGCAAGCGCCCCCCGCCATGGCAATTTTCTGGGTGCCGTTAAAGGAAATAGTTAGTTTTTCAATGGGGCAAAGAGTCTGGCAACCGGCATCCTTGCAGGTAAATTCGGATCGATTTGTTATATCGGCTGCCGATAGGAGTGATAGATCCAGGGGGGGGGCTTGCAAAAGAAAGGAGGTTCCACACCTGTTGATGGTGCATTGTGCTATCCCAAGAGCCCCCATGGCTCCAGGATTGGGCGGCACAAAAATTTTGCGGCCAGTTACTGAGGCAAGGGTCCAGGCAAGGGAGGGATTGGCCGCAGGTTTTCCCTGGAAAAATATTTTTTTCCCCAGAGTTCGCTGTCCCATGACCCTGTTCAGATAATTTTGGATAACCGAATATTGAAATCCTGAAAAAATATCTTCCAGGGTGAATCCTTCCTTCAGGGCATTGCTTCCAGCTTGGGCAATATAGACTGTGCACATCTGGCCAAGATCTGGTGGTCTTTTTGCCAGTTGAGCCATGGAGATAAAGGTGTCTATATTGTGGATATCATAAAATTGTGCCTGTTCCTCCAGAAAAGAACCGGTCCCGGCGCTACAGGCTTTGTTCATATCGCTCTCAATAATTTTTCCCTGGTTGACCCGGACATATTTGGCATCCTGGCCGCCGATTTCAATGATGGACATGTCCTGTCCTTTGTCCGGGTCCATGTGTACCGCAGCGGTGGTATGGGCAATAATTTCATTCATAACGCAGATCCGGTTTTTGGTTTGGACCGGGGATTGATCTGAGTCCCGGGAGTTCTGATCTTGAAAAACTGTCTGGACCAGGGTTGAAACAGCCTCCCGGCCGGATCCTGTCAGCCCTATACCCATGATATCGGGGTTACCCTGGTTGAGAATGGCTTTGACAAGGCGTCGGCTGGCATCCACTGGGTTCCCCCGGGTTTTATCGTAGATATCCAGAAGGGGCTCTCCTGTTTCAATACAGGTAAGAACCGCCTTTGCCCCGGTGGAGCCAAGGTCCAAACCAAGCACGGTGGGGGTGGTTTTCCAGTCCCGGGTCCTAGGTTTTTCCGCCATCAGTGTGACCTGGTCGGAAAATTGGGATGCCGGCCGAAGAATACTGAATTGATTTTTCTTTTCATGAATCAGGTGGTCGGGATTTTCGGGCAGACAAAATTTTTTTCCGGACAATATGCGTTCTCCGGCAATTTCCAGGGCTCCTGCCACCTCGAAGGTCATCGGGTCTTTGGCAATTAAAACCTTTGTGTCCATGATCTCTTTAAAGGAATCAACAAGGCAGTTAATACGGCAGCATCCTCCGATGAGATAGACCGGTCCTTCGGCCCGGCTCCGGGTGAGCAGGGCCTTGGCATTTTGCGCAATGGAAGCAAAATACCCCTTGAACAATTCAGCCTGGGATTTGCCCTGGTTTGCGTAATGGGTCATTTCACTTTTTGCAAACACGGAGCACCGGGCTGTGATGGCAATTTTATTATGGGCCGATGCCGCCATGGTATCGGCTTGCTCAATGGAATATCCAAATCGGTTTACAAGCTTCTGGAGATTTTCACCCGTGCCAGAAGAACATTTATCGTTTTCAAGAAAATGATAGAGATGACCATGGTTGTTGTTTTGGGAAGGGGTCCTTGAAAGTATGCTATATCCCCTTGTGCCCACACTGACAAGGCTCATGGTATCAGGATAGATCTTTTGTGCATCAAGCTGTGCCTCCTGGCAGGTGTCTTCCGGCAGGACCAGAACGGGGCTGACAAGTGATTGGGCATGGGAACCTGTGGCTGCCAGGGCGTTGCAGTTGGCAATATTATTTTCTTTGTACCAGGTTTTAAACAGATCAAACACCTTGCCGTTGTGGGCAATGGTCTGAATGGTTTCCACGGCGATATTTCCATTTGCCGATATCCTGGCAACACCGAATCGTGCGGTTGTTTTTCCAAGATCGCAAGCAGCTATTCTATCAGTCATACCATTCTCCTGTGAAAGGTTAGAAAATTGAATATCTGATTTATAGAACTTGACAAACAAAAACGAAAGGGACATTAATGACTTAAAACATGCCAAAAAGGACATAGTATGGTTAAATTTACATTTCTGGCAGAGGAAGATTGCCTTTCTTCGGGAATAAGCGGTATCATTGATGCTCTTTCCATTGCCAATATTCTCTGGCAATTCCATGGGAAACAGGACAAACCACTTTTTTCGACTGAAATTGTAACCTTGGAAGGAAAACCCGTCAAGGCCAACGGGGGTATGACCTTAAACCCGGACAGGGCCATGGAAAATGTTGAAGACAGTGATGTGATTATCATACCAGCTTTTTTTAAACCCTTTGATACCGGGGGGATCAGGATGGATGCCATCTGTTGCTGGCTCCAGCAACACCATCTAAAAGGTACCCGGCTGGCAGCCATGTGCACGGGCAGTTTTTTGTTGGCCCGGGCAGGGCTTTTAGATGGTAAGGTTGCCACAACCAACTGGCAGTTTGCCGGATATTTCAAAAAAATATACCCGGAGGTTGATCTGAGGATCGATAGGATTTACACGGAAGATTCTGGAATATACTGCACGGGGGCGGCAACGGCTTTTATGGATCTATGCCTCCATTTCGTAGAAAAATTTGGATCGGTCAATCTTGCAAGAAGATGTGCAAAATCCTTATTGGTGGACCACGAAAGGCAGGACCAAACCCCTTATATAGTCCATGATTTCTGGAAAAAGCATTCCGATTCCCAGGTGCTTTTGTCCCAGGAGATGATGGAGGAAAAATATGCGGATAAACTTTCCATGGATGAAATTGCAAGGCAGATGGGAATCAGTCCCCGTCATTTTAAACGGCGATTTAAAAAGGCCACAGGTGAAAATCCCTTGAGCTATCTTCAGCTGGTACGAATTGAAAACGCTAAACGGGAATTGGAAACCACGACCAGGACGATTAATGAAATCACCTGGGCCAGCGGCTATGAGGATATCAACTCCTTTCGAAAGTTGTTTAAAAAACATACAGGTGTCTCCCCCAGGGAATATAGGAAACGCTTTTCCTGGACTCCTTCTCCCACACAAGAGTCCTGTGCAATAAAGAGCAATTAAATTTTAATTTTTATAAATCCAGAAAACAGTATCCGGCGTTCGAAGGAATGTGCTTTTGCTGTCACCATCATGATGGGCATGTTTTTTTACCCATATCCCGATATCCGATAATTCAGACCCGGAAAGAAAGCTGTTTGTTAATGTGTCTGAAAATAAAAACTCCATATTTTTTCCAAGCTCATGATCCGTTATTGATGCAATATCACCTAAGGAAAATTCAAAATCGATGCGCCCCCCTTTTTTATATTTTATACCTTGGGATTCAAGGGTTTGGATGATTATCCTCTCCGATACAGGGCTCTTTTTGCCAAGTGCCGGATAGAATCTGTTTTTTAGCTTTTGAAAATCTCCATCGGCATCTTCGATGATAATAATCCCCAGGCCATGGGGTTTTAGCAAACGAGGAATATTATCAAGGCAATCAATGGTCCCGTCATCGTTTCTTGGAAACTCATACAAAGAATGAATAAGCAGAACAAAGTCATAAGTTTTACTTATTTTTGCCTGCCCCAGTGTTGTTGGATAAATTTGCCCCGCATATTGCTTGCCTTCATTTTCATGTTTTATTCTAAGTTTGTGGCGTTGCTTTGCTCTAGGCTCTAGCGAATCAATCCGAACATCCAATCCCTTCTTAAAAAAAAGATCAGCAAAGTAAATGGCTTTTGCACCGTTTCCAGAACCTACATCCAAAATTTTGATATTTTTTTGCCCCTGTAATTTATCAATAGTACCAAATGGTAACTGTTTAAAAACACCGTCTATATCGGTCTTATCTTCATTGGAGTGCTCCAAAAAATTTTCCAGACTTGCAATATATTTTTCCTGGTTTTTCATCATAGTATCTCCTTGTTATATGTTTTGGGATCTATTTTTTTTTATCTTGGGAGTGGTCCAGTTTAGAAGAGAAGGATATAGCTTGAGAATATGAATGGATTCCATATCGCTCTTTTTTAGACAGAATAATAAAATTATAACAACTTACCATAAAGGAGAAAAGGGGTTTATAAAAAGGCATAAAAGCATTTACTTATCCTCCAATGGATGTTGTATTAAATAAAGATAAATTGATGGGCAATGCCAGGGTGAACAATAACTCTAAAAAACTTTTCTGCGATTTCGGTTGACCAGGTGAAGCTTGATTTATCCCCATGAAAATGGAATCCATAATATGGTTGTGCTGGATGTAACAATAAGCGGTGCGAATCTAAGAAAGAATATAATAATCTCATATAAAGGAGGGCTATATGCTTTATAGAAGAATGCCGAAAATTGAAGAGGCGTTATCTGTTTTAGGGTTTGGGTGTATGCGTCTACCCGTAAATAGAGATCATAGCCTGGATAAACCCAGGGCCATTGAACAGATCCGCTATGCTGCAGATCATGGCGTTAATTATTTTGATACTGCCTGGCCCTACCACAGCGGCGGGGGCGAACCCTTATTGGGTCAGGCCCTTCAGGACGGATATCGGAACAGGGTCAATATTGCCACAAAACTTCCATCCTGGATGGTAAAAGACCGGGACAATATGGATTATTATCTTAATGAGCAATTAAAACGTCTAAAAACCGATGTGATAGATTTTTATTTGATTCATAACCTGGCAGGTCCTGGCTGGAACAGATTGAAGCAGATGGAGGTTCTGGACTTTATAGACAGGGCAAAACAAAGCGGCCGTATCCGCTATGCTGGTTTTTCATTCCATGGCAGGCTGGATGATTTTAAGACAATTGTGGATGACTATCCCTGGGAATTTTGCCAGATCCAGTACAATTACCTGGACGAAGAGCGCCAGGCAGGTACCAGGGGGCTTAAGTATGCAGCTCAAAAAAATCTTGGTGTTATCATCATGGAACCTCTCAGGGGAGGAAACCTAGGGCTTGTGGATCCGCCAAAAGAGGTTGCAGCCATCTGGAATAGGGCATCCAAAACCAGAACACCCGCAGAATGGGCCCTTTCCTGGGTCATGGATCATCCTGAGGTCACAACCGTTCTTTCCGGGATGAATGAGGAAACTCATATTAAAGAGAACATTGAGATTGCAAAACATGCCATACCCAGCTCCTTTTCATCTCTGGAACTGGATCTTGTAAAGCAGGTATCCAAGACTTACAAAAAGTTAATGAAAGTGGACTGTACTGGCTGTGAATACTGCAAACCCTGTCCAGAAGGAGTTAATATACCAATCGCCTTTGACAGCTTCAACAAACTTCATATGTTTGAGAATGACGAAGAGATCAAGACCATATATGCCGTGTGTTGCAGCGGTCTTTTGACCGGCATCCCGGAACCTGGATATGCATCCAATTGCACCCAGTGCGGCGAGTGTTTAGATAAATGTCCCCAGAACATACCCATTCCAGAACTCCTGGCAGAAGCCGTAAGGGACCTTGAGGATGATGGGATTGAAAACCGGATCATCATGGCAAAAAAGATGCTCAATATGGAATAGGCAGTTGTGTTTACTGACTTAAGGTGTTCTTAAAATGATCACAACCTGCTTTTGCCCTGTACTCACATAAAAAAAATGGTCCAAAGATTTAAAATTTTTGGACCATTTAACAAGCTTACTCTGTCTGATAGATAGTTCTAAATATAAGGGTAAACACAAAAGAAACCAGATATTTGCACAAGTCAGGATCTTGCCGTATCTCCCTGTTACATGTTTCTGGATTTATTTTTTTCGTCTTGGGAGTGGTCCAGTTTAGAAGAGAAGAATATAGCTTGTGAATATGAATGGATGCCATATCGTTCTTTTTCAGACAGAATAACAATTTACCATAAGGGAGAAAAGGGGTTTATAATTTTTTATTTTATACCTTGGGATTCATGGGTTTTTATGACTATCTTTTCCGATACAGGGTTCTTTGTAAAGTCGGTTTTATTCCCGCTCGGTAACTTTATAGGTTTTTATAAAACTTTTTCTTACTTTATTCCCGATCAGGAATAAAAGCTTGTTTTTCCAGTTGTAGATATGATATATTCCCGATCAGGAATAAAAGGGAGGCTATCAAAATGGATACAAAAAAAATTGGGCAACTCATTAAAAAAACAAGGAAAGACCAAAAGATCACCCAGGCCGATGCTGCTGGCCTTTTGAATGTGGGAACTCGTTTCCTTTCTGATTTGGAAAATGGTAAACCGACTATTCAATTAGGCAAGGCTCTTACGATCTTGGAAGGTCTTGGGTTGGAAGTCATTATTCTTCCTAGAAAACAACGCAAGCTGATTGATTTTATCAAGGAGAAGTTGGATGGAAAATAGATTAAATGTTTTTGTTAAAAGGTATGCAGGATCGATGATCGTTAAGAAGTGAGGCATTTATGGTCATCAAAATTGAGTTATACCAAATCATTTTATAAACTTTCTGTAGCTTTTGATATTAAAAAGTCCCATAAAACAAGGCGGATGAACATCATCGTTTATCCGCCTTTGTTGTAAGTGAAGCCAGGATCTCATCTTCCGGGACAGGCTGGCGTTTTAAAAATACCCGGGAAGTTCCAGCCGGGAAACAATTCCCACGGGTGCTTTAATCTGTTTTTCATTGAACATGATATTTTCTGTTTGTTTCCAGGCATTAACATCGATCCGGCCGATTTTAATATTCTTATGGGGTTTGATTAATTTTCTGGTTATCACCAATTGTTGTTGAAGGATATCATCGGAAACCCCCTGGTCTTTTTTTTTCACCGCCGCCAGAACTTTTATCTGGTTGGCAGGATCCATGGCAGCTTCCCATGCCTCAAGCAAAGCCTTTAAAAAAGTCTTTACGAGAGCTGGATGGGTCCTTACCATTTTGCCCGAGGTTACAATGGAGTTGGCCACAAAATTTACTCCAAAATCGGCAGGATTAAAAAAATATACAGATTCCCCGGCCCGGCCCAATTTGTCCTGGAGGATCACTCCCTGGGAGTTTCGATATACCGGCCAGACATCCACCTCCTTTTTCAAAAAGGGGGTAAAATCAAACCGGACCCCGGAAAGTATGACATCCCGGGCACTTAGGCCGGCTTCGGCCAGGAGGGTTTTCATTATAGTTTCATCATTGCCCCCGAAGGTGATACCGATCCTCCGGCCTTTAAGGTTCGCAAGTTTTTTGATTTCAGGCTGGTCCGCCCGGTAGATCCATTGCATGGGGTTGACCTGGAAGAGCTGGGCTAAAACCATCACATCCGCTCCTTTGTCTTGGGCCCTTATGACCTGGTCGGCCGACGCCACGCCAAAGTCGGCATAGCCAAGTTCCAGTTCGTTGATGACATTTTTTTCAGGACTTCCCTCCTTGACGGTCACATCCAGGCCCGCAGCCTTGAAATATCCCTGGTCTTTTGCAAAGATATCCCCGGCCACACTGGTGTTGAACAGCCATTTGAGACGGTAGTTGAGCTTGATGGTTTTTGCCTGGACAGATACGGCAAAAAAGAAAAGAATAGTGACCATGGTAACCATCAGCCATGGGGCGTATTTGCATACCCTGGATTTCATAATAATTTTCCTCCCTTTACTGGGGACCATGCCGCATCGGTCATGATCCAATTAATAAGAGATCAGTTGACCATCGAATTTTTTTGTGTATAAATCTTTTTATCATCCACTTGATTGTTTTTCATTGTCACTCTGGAATCTCGTGTGTTGGCGATGGCCGGGCCATATTGGGCTTTGTTATTCATAAAAACATTGAACTCCATTATGGTTGTTGCAGTGTTATAATTATGGATGGCACCGCCATAATAGATTGCCCTGTTATCGGTAAATTTACATTTTTGAAAAACCGGCTGGGTGCCACCATATTGGGATGCCTGGTCATCAACCCATACTGCCCCGCCATTGCCATCGGTTTTATTGTCATTAAATTCAACATTGGTAAATTGTACATTTGAACCATAATTAATGACGGCACCTCCCCCCCGGCATTTGGCATAGTTTTTATCTATTTTAGAGTTTTCCATAATTAAAGAAGAACCAAATCTGGCCGTGAGGCCTCCCCCGGTTGTTGCCTGATTATCAACGATCTGGACATTGGAAAAATAGGCTTTGACATTATTGAAGTTAAAGACACCGCCTCCATCAATAGCACAATTGTTGATAAAAATGGTGTTTTTTACAATGGCTGATGCCCCATATCCCCAATTAAACATACCGCCGCCATAGCCGTTGGTGACAGGGCCGTCGGCATTACCATCCCGGATTATAAAGCCATCTAAAATCCCATTCACACTTCCCTTGATCACATGATAGCTATTGTCTTTTATATTGTTTTTTTGACCAATATCGCCACTTAAAATGGTTTGATTTACAGAATAATTTCGTTGGGCTAATTTTGATTCATTGCCGGAAAATCCGCCATATAATGCCACATAGGGTTTCATCTGGATGGAAGTTTCACGATTATTATCATCACTTGGATAATAAACACCCTTGGCAACCCAGATCTGTCCTCCACCTGAGTTCGATGCCGTGTCGATTGCATTTTGAATATTGTGAAAGGCTGTTTTCCAGCTTTTCCCATCGGGTTTTTTGTTTACAGCTTTGGAGGAGACATAAAAAATATTATCCGGTATTTTAACTTGCTTGATAGCTTCAGTGGCAACCCCGAAACCTATGGGTTTTTTATCTTTTTTACCGGGGTTTGATGTGACCATATAGTTGGCAATGACATCGAGATCTGTGGAGTTGATTTCACCGGCATCAAGATTTTTTATCCTGTCGGCTGTTTTTGTAATTGCCTGGTATTTTTTGGGAATATTAGATTGGGTGTAGGGCCAGTTATCAATCTGGGAAGCGTAGGAAAACAGCCAGTCCTTTCCCCAATTGGATATTGAAGCCATCCCATTGGTTTGGGAATGATTTCCAATGATCTGGGAGTTGATTGCCGTCAAACTGTTCTGCCCTTTCGATATATTGGCGTTATATGATCCCTGGTATAGGCCGGCACCGATATCTTTGGCGGTATTGTCAAGGATCTTGACATTGACCAGTGTCGGATTTGAACCGCCGTCATTTCCCAGGGCGGCAGCTCGGTTTGCCAAATTTTTTTCAAAAATTGTATTCATGATCACAGGAGAGGAGCCAAAATCATTGTATAAGGCGCCGCCTTTATCATCACATCGGTTTGCCCTGAATATGGAATTGATAATTATGGGATTGGCCCCCAGGTCATTGGACATACCGCCTCCACGTTTCAAGGCATAATTGTTTTCGATAATTACATTGATAAAGACCGGTTTTTTGGTGATTTCTGATTTAGTCCCGGTTTTATTTGTCATATTGTAAACCCCTCCCCCCTTCATGGCAAAGTTGTTTCTAATAATGCAATTTCTAACAATGGGCGCTGCTTTAAAGTTCAGTATTCCGACCCCTACTCCTTGGTTTTGTTGAACAATGGCTTGGGGGCTTGTATGGGTCTGGGGGGGATGGTTTTTATTATCATCGATCTTCTTTGATTGGGGGCCGGGCATTTTTCCTTTATTTCCGGGTTTTATTATTGAGTATCCGTGCTCAATAATAAAGCCGTCAATAATGGCATCATCTGCCCCTTTAACCACATTTTGAGTATTATCGGTTTGAATGGATTTTTGACCGATATCACCGCTTAAAATGGTGGGGTTGGTTTTCCAATTTCTTTGGGTAAAAGATGTTTCAGATCCTGAAAAACCACCATAAAGTTCGGTGTTTTGAACCAGTTGGAAAGAGATACTTCTGTCAGATCCCGTTGTGGGAGTATAGCTGCCTCTGGCAACCCATACCTGTTGTCCTGATTGAACGGTTTTCAATGCGGACTGCAGGTTATTATACGCATCTTTCCAGTTCTGGCCGTTATTATTACCCTGGGCCTGGTGGTTGACATAGATGATTTTTTGCCCGGGGGAGGCAAGTAATTGGTTTGCCCCAGGGCTGGATAAAAAAATCACCATGGTAATTATAAAAAATTTAATATTAAACTTCATTATTTTATTCCCTTTGATTTTTCATCGGATATAAAAGATATCTCGATTATCGCGCTTTACCTTCATGGTTTAATCAACAACAAACAGTATTATTTTTATCACCCGGGCAATCCCAAAGCAAGTTCATATTATTAAAAAAAGTTCTGTTTTTAATGGAAGAAAATTCAGCGCCGGGGCAGAATTTACCGGGGAAAGAAGACCTTTTTTTTGGGAGGGTAATGATTATGTCTAATAAAATCAAAGGGATGGGTTTGTGGTTCGTATGTTGCTTGATTTGTTGGAAGGTGGGGACTTTTGTCCCTAGTGATCCGGTGCACCAGGAAAGCGCCGAAACCTGTGATTATCGGCTTGATTCAGGAGGATGACCCAGCCGATTTTAATTAAAAGGGGGTTAAAAATTGAAGATAGACACATTCGATTTAGACCTTTTCTCGTCAAGAAGCTATTCTGAAACCAGGGAGCAGGAAGTTATCCAGGAAGTTAAATTCCGGGATCTGGTAGATCAGAATATGGATCGCAAACAGATCCGGCAAATGCCGGTTCAAACCAGTGTGGAAAAGGAGGTGGCCCAGGACGGGCAATGGTATAAGCCGGTTTTGCATGGGGGACAGCCGGCTCTGTCTTTGACCGAGCGGTTCGTGGGGGAAATGGAGAAAATGAGACAGGTTCTGGATGCCGTAATGGATCGTTTCAGCAACAAAAATGTACTGGAAAATTCTTCTGGAGGTTCTTTTCAGCTCAGCCGGATAACCCAGCTAAACGCCAGTAATTTTTCCAGATACTTTGATGAGTTCTCCGCCCCCCAACCCAGGGTAGCCGCCTATGAGTTTTCGGAAACTGTTCGTTCTTCCTATTTTGAATCTGAACAGACTAGGTTTTCGGCCGGTGGAATTGTCAAAACCACCGATGGCAGTGAAATTAATTTTTCCTTTGAAATGCAGATGGATCGTTCTTTTTTCAGGGAGGATTCGTTTTCCCGGACCGAAACTGGTTATGCCTTGATAGATCCTCTCATTGTCAATGCCGGGGTGACAGCGCCTCAACTGTCCGGGGTTGGCTTTTCCTTTGATCTGGATCTGGATGGAAATTCAGAGAATATCCTGGCTCCGGCATTTGGCACTGGGTTTTTATCCCTGGATAAAAACAAGGACGGGCTGATCAATGATGGCGGTGAACTATTCGGTCCTTCCACCGGAAACGGGTTCGGGGAATTGGCGGACTATGATCTGGATAACAATTTTTGGATCGATGAAAATGACCCCATATTTGATGAGCTGACCCTCTATGGGCTGGATGAAAATGATGAGATGCAACTGACCCGGATCAAGGATGCCGGTATCGGCGCCATTTATCTTCAGGGGGTGGATACCGCCTTTGACTTGAAAGATGATGACAATGAACTTCAGGCCAGGATTAAAAAATCATCCATTGCGTTAAATGAAGACGGCAGTGTGAGTTCCGTGCAGGAGATGGACTGGACTGTCTGATGTGTAAAATTGGGGACCTGTTCCGGGATGATTTTTAGGGCAGGTCCCTATAAATTAAGCTGTCATCAATCATTTATCCCGAGTTCTTTGCATTACCAATAAAATTTTTTTGATTTGAACCTCGATCGTTGTTTTTATAAGCTCCGGTAATGGGTAAATTTGATTATTTTGAGTCCTGAATCTGAAAAATTTTTATTAGATGGAGCCTCTTGCAGAAATCTAAAAAAATCATTTTTTTACAATCTGAGAGAGGCTAAAATTGATGAACAACTGCAACCATGGTATGTTTCAGTTGTTTGATCCCCACAAAAAAATAACTAAACCCAAGGAAGCAGCTTTATGAGAAAATTATCACAGATTTGGTTTGAAGTACAAGAAGTTCTTTTCCCATTTATTGAAGAAAAGGTACAGGAGCCACTCACAGAAAAATTAAAGCAATTGGTAACCACGTTGGAGCTTATCAGGATCGAAAATATGGTTCGGGTTCCAGAATATTGACAAGGTCAGTCTCCCAAATATAGGAAACAGATTGCAAGAGCATTTATAGCAAAAGCCGTATATAATATGGACCAGACAAGGCAATTAATCGATAGGTTGAAAATTAGTCCGGCCCTACGCAGAATTTGTGGTTGGCAAAAAGTTTGTGATATCCCTCATGAATTATCATTTTTAAGGGCGTTTAAAGAATTTTCAGAATCAGGGTTAGCCGAAACAGTCCATGAAAATATTATCAAAGAATGTATGGGAGATAAAATCATCGGTCATATCTCAAGGGACTCCACATCAATTGATGCCTGGGAAAAGCCAGTAAAAAAGGTCAAGGTTGTAAAACCGAAGAGAAAAAGAGGTCGTCCCAGAAAAGGTGAAGTGAGAAAGCAAAAACCAACCCGGTTTAGTGATGTCCGGTTAGGTTTTTGCTTTCTTCCGCTTTTTGCGGTTTTTAATAATCTTGCCCTTGCCTGATACAGGTGAACTCTCCGTTGAACCGTTGATCAATTCATTCAAAATGGAGGTGCGTAATTCTCGGACCCTTTTGATCGAAACCTTTTCATTGAAGTGCTTCCTACAGTATATGACTATCAGAGACCTTTGATTAATTGCTATTTTCATTTGGTTTGACAATTGAATTTAAAATTCCACT